>JAOUJR010000060.1 GCA_029883145.1 Nitrospirota bacterium | reverse complement strand
AATGTCTTAAATATCTTATGGAGGCAGTCAAAAATTTTGAAATCAATCGAGATGGGTTAAGACATAATATACTTTATCTACTCTTTATTCCGGGTTTTATTGTTTCATCTTTCACTCAAACAATTTTCTGGGCTATTGTTATTGGAATCCCAGCGGTGCTTGACTGGGCTTTTATTCATATAAGAATCGGCACAGGAAACGATGCTTATCATAATCTGTCAGAAAAATCGGAGAATTCTGCCAAAAAAGTAAATAAAAAGGTTTTTAAAGATATTCTTTATGCACAGTGTTGGGAAGATCCACAGATAGACCGTGTAGCATTCAGAATTACCTCAGACGATGTAGTCTTTTCAATTACTTCAGGAGGATGTAATGTTTTAACTTTTCTGCTTGATAACCCCAGCAAAGTAATCGCTCTGGACATTAACCCCAATCAAAAATTTTTACTGGATTTAAAGATTGCAGCATTCAAAAAACTTTCTTATGACGAATTGCTTGAGTTTTTGGGTGTAAGTGAATCTCAAAGAAGACTCCTCTTATACGGGCAAATCCGTATGGAGTTACAGGCAGATAGTCTTAGATACTGGGATAGAAAATTGAAAAAAATCAGACGAGGTGTCATCCATTGCGGCCGATATGAAGGCTATATGAGATTATTGAGAAAAGTTGTAATCGTCCCGTTCATAAAACGTTCACTTGTAGAGAGATTCTTTAAAACCGAGGACTCTTCGGAAAGGGAAATCCTTTTCCATAAAAAATGGGAGAATGCATATTGGTTCCTCCTCACAAAGGTCATGCTCAGCAAGAAATTAAATACATTCCTTTTCGATAAAACATTTTTTGCTTATGTAGATAGCAATTTTTCTTTCGGGAAGCATTTCGCTGGAAAGGCTGAGTATGCCCTTACCAAATTGCCGATGAAGGAAAACTACTTTTTATCCTACATTCTGCTCGGAAGATTCTACAGCAAAGAAAATCTTCCGAATTATTTGAGGAAAGAGAATTATGAGATTATCCGAGGCCGTTTGGATCGCATAGATATGGTTACAGATAGCTGCGAGCATTTCTTCACTACACTACCTGATTCTTATATATCGAAGTTTAACTTTACAAACATTTTTGAATGGATGTCGCCAAAAGCGTATGAAGATTTACTTAGAGAAACAATTCGAGTAGCAAAGGACAAGGCTATAATGACATATCGAAATCTTCTCGTGTTCCGGGAACATCCTTCTTGCCTCGATGAGAATATCCATTCTCTCAAGCATAGTGCGAAATCACTTCATGAGCAAGACCTGTCATTTATTTATGATAATTATGTAGTCGAAGAAATTCATAAAGGAGTTAGAAAATGACTTACAGTGTCACCGAAGTTTCTCATTCTCGCCAGATGAAAGATTTCCTAAATTTGCCATTTATCATTTATCGCTATGATACGAACTGGGTTCCTCCTGTAACCTCAGAAGTGCGACGCATTCTCGACGAAAGACTCAATCCTTATTTTTCAAATGCGCAATTAAAGCTATTTGTATGCTACAAAGACGGAGCCATAGTATCCCGCATTGCAGTTGTCATTAACCGTCTTCACTATCAAAAGTTTGGAATCAAGTCAGCATTCTTCGGTTTCTTTGAGTCGATTGAAGATCCTGACGCGGTTTACACTCTAATTGATGAGGTGGAGAGATTTTGCATCAGCCAGGGAATTGAATTGATAGAAGGTCCGTTCAATCCAAACCATTACTCTGAGTTAGGATTACAGGTCAATCAGTTTGGAACTCCCCCAACTTTTTTTCAAACATATAATCCTGATTACTACTGCAAACTATTAGAAGGAGCAGGTTTTTACATTTCAGCTCGGTTTCACACGAGAAAGAATGAAAGTGTCAGGGAATATATACTCCAACGGTATAGAACTAACACTATCCCTGTTGCACCGGATGGCTATACCGTACGCTCTTTTTCAATGCGTAATATCGAAACAGAACTTGAATGCATTCGGGAAGTGAACAACGATGCTTTTTCATCTAATTGGCACTTTCTTCCCTTGAGTAAGGAAGAGTATCTCTTTTCGGCAAAATTTTTGAGTCTTGTAACCTATCCAGAACTGATTAAGATTGTTGAACATCACGGAAGACCGGTAGGCGTACTACATTGCGTATTAGACATTAATCCGCTTCTGAAAAGAATGGGTGGAAAGGTAGGTCCAATAAGCTACATAAAATTTCATCGAGATAGAAAAAAGATTCGTAAATTTATAATTTATTCAGTAGCAATCAAAAAGGCGTATCAACGTACCATTGTTTATCGACTTCTCTTAAATGCACTTTGCGAGATTACTCTTAAGTTTGGGTTCCAGTTTATAGAAACAACATGGATGTCTGAAGAAAACACTTCTGCAATCAAAGCATCAGAGCATTTAGGATTGAAGCCTGATAAACAGTTCGCAATATATGAAAAAACTATGAAAGGTGAAAAAGATGGAAAAAGTATTGCATCATAACAATTGGGGTCTTGATACCAATCCGAAGGGTGAACTGACGGTCGGTAATTTCAGTACCGTTGATCTCGCCAAAGAGTACGGCACTCCTCTTCACGTGTTGAACGAATTGCGCCTCGAAGAAACTGCAAGGAAATTCAGAGAAAACATCCGGACTGTATATGCAGGTAAAACGTCTGTCCACTATGCATTCAAATGCAACTCAATACCAGCAGTGATCCGGATTCTTCGCAGTGCCGGACTCAAAGCTGAGGTGATGAGCGAGTTTGAACTGGATTTAGCTTTACACATGGGTTATGAGGGTGAAGAGATTATCGTAAATGGCCCGTGCAAGACTGATTCCTTTTTGCACAAATGCTTAGATAAGGAAGTAAGGCTCATCATTGTTGATTCGTTAGACGAACTTCAGGGTCTCAATCAAATATGCGTAGCCGAAGGAAGAGATGCAGATATCTTACTCCGAATAAATCCCGATTATATTCCTAAAGGAATGAATAGCGGGTCTGCAACAGGAAGCAGAAAAGGATGTGCATTCGGGCTCGACTTAAAGGGTGGAGAGGTTTCTATCTGCGTTAACCTTCTAAAGGAGATGAAGCATATCCATTTTCACGGATTTCATTTTCATATTGGAACAGGGATCCGAGATCCGAGAGACTACTCAAGAGCATTGAGATGCTTAGCCCAACTTTGCTCTATTGCCCGAACTGCAGGATTAGCAATCCGAATTGTGGATATAGGTGGTGGGTTTGCCTCCATGACAACACGAGAACTAACAAATGGGGAACTCTTATTCTATCAGGGATTCGAGCGATTACCATCCGGTGTTAAACACGACAAGTATCCAACTTTTGAAGACTTTGCACGGGAAATATCGAATACCATTTTACATTATTTTCCGATGGACGAATTGCCAGAGCTTCTTTATGAACCTGGTCGATGCATTGTCAGTCCTAACCAATTTCTCCTTCTCACTGTTCACCGGGTGAAGGAACGACCCGGAGTTCGAAAATGGCTCATTACTGATGGGGGATTGGGAACAGTTACCTTACCTACTTTCTATGAGTACCACGAGGTCCTTTTATGCAACGATGCTTTCCGACCCAGAACAGAGAAAGTAACCATCATAGGTCCTGTCTGTTTTGCTTCAGATATTGTTTATAGAAATAAACTTATGCCCAGGATTTATCCTGAGGAGGTGCTTGCTGTCATGGATAGCGGTGCCTATTTTACATCAATGGAATCTTCTTTTGGCTTTCCACGTCCAGCAATTGTCTCAGTCAACCGTTCTTCACATTACTTAATCAGGAGAGCGGAACACTTTAAAGATATGATATGCAGGGATTTCTTTAGTAATCAAATTTCAGAGGAGGTGCATCATGAAATTTGCGGTCATTAAAAATGACAGAGATCAATTGAGAGACAAGGCAGCTGAGGCAATTATTCAGAGGCTTCTCTGTCATGGACATAAAATTGTCTCTTCTGACAATGATATTCGGTTCGTTGTAAACCTGACTGACATAGAATCTCCACAATTTTTCCGTCGAAGCTCCCGATCCATTTTTGTCCTTTCCATTGTTTCATCAGAAAAACCTTTAGGAAATCTACGCTCAATTTGCTATACGACGCTGGTCCGTTCCCTTTCCAATATTGTTCTATGCATTGTGCCTTCTCATAATTCATCTCCAGAAATGGAAACAAATAACTATGAAATCTATTTCACTACACCTGAGGCAGGTTTTTATCATATTCCTTTTGATCCTGAGAAAATTTATAACTACATTATACCCCTGGCAGGATCACACTTTGCAATTGGAAATCAGTTTTTTACTGACTTACCTCCCCGCTTCTGGAAAGGTTCACCTGTTGTTGAGAAAATCAAGGAATATGGACAGGAGCTCGACAGAATGGGTGTGCTTCCCACACCTTTTCCTCTCAGAGAATTACTTTCTGAAGAAAACATACAGCACCTCTACACTCTTTTCGAAATAAAGGGTCTGAGCTATGGAAATCTGAGTGCACGAGAACATATTCCTGAACTTGGAGAGACAACATTCTGGATGAGTGCTCGGGGAATAAATAAAGCTCAAATTTCTAAAGTTGGAAAAGACGTATTGTTAGTTAAGGGATTTGATTACGAACAGGGTGAGGCATTAGTAAGCGTGCCTCCTGAATTTGACGAAAAAGCACGGGTATCGGTTGATACTGTTGAACATGAACTCATATACAGTACATTTCCTGACGTTGATGCCATAGTTCATGTGCACGCCTGGATGGATGGAGTTCTCTGCACTCAGCAGAACTATCCCTGCGGGACTTATGAGCTTGCCCAGGAAGTTGTGAATTTACTTCGTCAAACAGACAACCCGTGCCATAGCGCTGTTGGTCTCAAAAATCACGGGTTGACGATCACAGGTCCAGGTCTCGAGGCAATCTTTCAATGTATTCGTGGCAAACTTAATATTAAAGTGCCAATGTTTAAATAGGAGAAAGATTTTATGGACATATATGCAGTGAGAATCCTGAAAAGTCAGCCTTTGCGACTCATTCTCACTATTGGAGGCGTTAGCCTTTGTGTGATCCTCATGCTTTTTCTCCTTGCAGTCTATCAAGGAGTAGCTGATGGTTCTGTAGAATACATAAGAAAGAACTGCGTTGACCTCTGGGTTCTTCAAAGCAATGCGACAAACATTCTGCGTGGCTCTTCTCTGGTCTCAGCTCCTCAGGAGCAATCAATAAGGCAAATTCCGGGTGTCAAATCTGTTTCTCTAGTCCTTCTTGTTCTATCAACAGTTAAGAAAGGAGATAAAGCCCGAACAATATTTTTAACCGGTTTTGACCCAAAAGATGGTATCGGAGGTCCACCTCAAATTATTGCTGGAAGAAGTATTCAGGGAGATAATGAAATTGTTCTCGATAAATCATTCGCTTCAAAATTTAAATTTACACTGGGGGATAGCGTTAAAATCCAGGAACATATGCTCAAAGTGGTTGGCATAAGTAGCGGGACAAATGCCTTAGTCATACAGTATGCTTTTGTTACTCTGCATTTCGCACAGAAACTGATGGGATTCCCCGGCATTGCTACATGCTTTTTGGTTCAGGTAAAAGACATAAACAACATAGATGAAGTTGCTAACGAAATTCGTAACATAGTGCCGGGAATAGAAGTTTATGACCATAAAACATTTCTGGAGAACAATATTCAGGAGATGGAATCGGGTTTTCTTCCTCTCCTTTATACAGTGGCTCTAATTGGGGCTGTTGTGCTTACTGTGATCTTGAGTCTCCTTCTCTCTGTCAATATATTAGAGAGAAAGAAAGACTTTGCTGTCTTGAAGACCCTTGGTTCACCACCCGGATTTCTCAAGAGAATTATCATTGTGCAGGCATTACTTATATCTTTCACATCAAGCATTGTTGCGTTGATCATTTTCTTCCCTCTGGTTAAGGTTATCGAGAGAATATCACCTGAAGTCACCACAAAGTTATCGGTTGAACAGATATTAGCTGTTATCAGTGTAGTCGCAGCTATGAGTCTCATAAGTTCATTCATCTCAATGCAAAAATTACGACGTATTTATCTCCTGGAGGTATTCAAATGAACAGCTCTATTAAAAAGTCGCGTATTGTTCATCTTAACAGAATAACAAAAATATACGGAACTAACGAACACAAGACCATTGTATTACAACAAATCTCTTTTCAGTTTCTTACAGGAGAACTCATTCTTCTCATTGGTCCCAGTGGAAGCGGGAAAACTACTTTGCTCACATTAATTGCAGGGCTGACAAAACCTACCACAGGCACCGTGTCTCTGTTCGAAAGAAATATCGAACACTACACACCGATGGAACTCCAACAACTACGGGCAAAGAGAATCGGGTTCATCTTTCAAACTTTTCTCCTGATCGATTCTCTTACAGCCATAGAAAATGTGGAGGTTGTCCTCCGTTTTATTGGGAAACCCAAAAAGGATGTTCATCTCCGGGCAACGCAACTTCTCAACCGCTTTCACATAGAGTATCTTTCGAGAAGATTTCCTCCCACTATGAGCCAGGGAGAAAAACAACGTGTTGCAGTCGCTCGTGCCGTAGCAAATAATGCTGATCTTATTCTTGCGGATGAACCAACAGGGAGTCTGGAATCAAAACAGGGATTTGATATCATTAGACTTCTCCAGACCTATGCCAAAGAACAAAATAAATGTGTGATCGTTGCCAGTCATGACCTTCGCCTTGTCGAATATGCTGACCAGATACTCAGGTTGGAAGATGGAATGCTTCGGGAAATGGATTGACTTATGAACTCTATTCCATGTGATGTAATTCCTTTAGATTATCAGGAAACAGATACAGACCTCACTGAAAAACCAGCAGATTTTAATAACATGGCTGAAACAATATACCAATGTTTCTTAAAAACGGTCACAAAGTATCCAGATAAAACTGCCCTTATGTACAAAAAACAAGGGGAATATATAAATATAGTGTATGAGGAATTGAGAACTCAGGTAGAAGCAGTTACCGCAGGAATGCAGAAGTTAGGAATAGGTAAAGGAGATACTGTTGGCATCTTCTCATATAATCGACCAGAATGGATAATCGCTGATCTTGCGATTCTGAAGATAGGTGGTATTGTCGTACCCATTTATCATGGGTTACCTCCTTCTTTGGTGAAATATATAATTAACGATTCGAAGATAAAGCTGCTCTTTATAGAGAATTCAAAACAACTTCATTTTATTAATAAAATTAGAGGGGAAACATCGAATCTAACCAATGTTGTACTCTTTGACCATTCAGGCAATGAGAGAGATTTCGTTACGTTCGATCTCCTGAAAAAGATTAAATATGGAGAGACAAATAAAGATATTTCCCCTATCTTATCTAAGGATACAGCGACCATTGCATATACTTCGGGAACCACTGGTGAACCAAAAGGTGTCATTCTTACACATGGTAATATCATTTCTAATGCTCTTTCAGCAATAAACAGATTCAACGTCTCATATAAAGATGTCATATTTTCCTACCTGCCCCTTTCACATATGCTTGAGAGAACTTGTGGCCATTATGCAGTTATTTTTGCAGGTGGGTCTATCGGTTATGCTGGAGACCTTTCAACAATTAGTGAAGATATAGTTAAGGTACGTCCTACCCTGCTCCTTGCTGTACCCAGGGTTATAGAGAAAGCTTACAATACAGCTTTGGCAAAAGTTGAAAAAAGCTCACCTTTTAAAAAGGCACTGATTTTTTCAGCAGTTAAAAATCTCAATGAATATGCCAATCTGAAATACAAGAAAATGCAAATTCCTCACTGGCTCAAGATAAAGCGTATTATTTATAATGCCTTTATATCGTCAAAATTTAAAAAGATTGCTGGTGGAAAGCTCAGGCTGATTGTTTCGGGAAGTGCGCCCCTAAACCGTCAGATTCGAAAAATTATCTATATTTTAGGATTCAATATCATAGAAGGATACGGCCTGACTGAGACTTCGCCAGTTGTCTGTTCTAATACAGCAGAAGAGAATAGACTTGGCACAGTAGGTAAACCTTTTGACGGCGTAAAGGTTAAGATTGGGGAGGATAACGAAATTTTGGTCAAAGGACCTAATGTAATGAGAGGATATCTCAATAAGCCTGAGGAGACAGAGAGGGTAATTGACAATAATGGCTGGTTACATACAGGTGATCAAGGAAGGTTCGATGAGCATGGCTATCTTATCATAACAGGAAGAATAAAGGAGATTATCGTTACCTCTTATGGGAAAAAGATATATCCGGCAACTATCGAAGCAAAAATAGTACAAAGCAGATACATTGAACAGGTTATGCTCTATGGTAATGAAAGGAAATGCATTGTGGCATTAGTTGTGCCGGATAGAAAATATATTAAAGACTATGCATTAAATATGGATATTAAATTTAATAGCTATTCAGAGCTTTTGGGGATAGAAACAATTAAAGAATGTATTAGGCAAGAAATAGAAAAGGTAACAGATGACCTGGCACCTTATGAAAAACTAAAGACATTTGCGTTATTATCGAAAAGTTTTACAGTCGAAAATGGAATGCTTACTTCCACCCAGAAACTCAGAAGAGATGAGATAGTTAAAAAGTATGCAAAATTGCTCGATTCATTGTATGAAAATCTG
>JAOUJR010000384.1 GCA_029883145.1 Nitrospirota bacterium | reverse complement strand
TACGCAGTTGAGCACCCCGTCACCAATGAATGCAAGAAAGGGTTCGACATTGTCACCATCTTTAAGGTAAATTTCTACGGACTGACTTGAGAGTGCATGGGTCAAAGCCAACCTCGATGTCTCTGTTTTATAAGGTGGTTTATCAACGATAAAAGCGAGTTTTTTAATCGCCATTTTATTCGCCTCCTATGTGGAGTACCCTGTCAGAATCAAAACAGCTTGCAAGATACCAGTCCATGTGATGGCGTTTCCATCCCTCCATGGTCTCTTCTTTATGATATCCTCTTGCTTCGGAACAGGCTTCACATGCAGTAAAATTTACCCCTCTTTCCATTAGTTCTTTCACCTTCTTTTCCAGAAAAGAATAATCCCTGTATGCTCTCTGGGCTTTCTTTGAGAGCATGGTTGCATTACCTGAAACCCAGAAGTTAACCTCGTGGCCCTTATTTATTGCTGCTTCAGCGAGTTTCAGCGCAAAGTCAAGACTCATTGAGCCAATGAGTGAGGAAAAGATGCCTATTGTAAGTTTTCCCATGAGTATTCCCTTATAACCAGGCTAATTTTTCATACTCATTAAATATCACATCAACCAGATCATTATAGGTAATGACCTTCACACGACTATCAACATTTGAGTCAGAGAAGCCATTTGTTTCAATGTCTTCTTTAAGGGTATAAAACTCTGCTGGTTTTTCAAGAAGAGGCGATGTCTTACCATTTTCTCTGAGCGTTGCATGATAAATACCATTCTGCACAAATATAACGCCCAGTCTTTCAGCATTTAGTCTATTATAGGTGTCTGTATTGAATCTGAAATGGCTCACGAAGACACACAACTTCATAGATAACCTCCGCTATTGTGAGTCCGGATATTTTATGTAAATTGAATTTGTTAATAAAAATGTAATACTTTAATGAAAAATTCGCAAGTATTGTTTTCAAAAAGATGCTGTAAATTAGATTTAGATTGTAGAGTGAAAACTATAAACCCGAAAAATGCAATTGAATAATGCAGACATTGCTCAAAAATTTATTTAACTCGATGAATTATCGAGATTATTTTTATATGTTTTATGGATAAAAACATCCTTTATACCATTAGTTAAAGGTACACTAAGGTATCGAAAAATAAATTTTTTCACAACATCTGCATTATTTAGGTAAAAATATATAATAGACTATGACCCTTGACACTGTAATCCACAGAGGAAACCAGGATAAACCTGCTGTTGTATTCATCCATGGCCTCGGTATGGACAAGGACATATGGGTAAATCCATCCAGATCCCGTATTCTTGGTGGAATGTTCCCTTTAACGAGTTTATTGAACAAAAAAACTTTGCTTAAGGACCCATCTTTCGCAGATGAACAAACTGACCCTTTCCAGACATTGTTTGATGATCTTGTGCTCAGAGATTACACTACGATTACATGGAGTCAGGAAAGACCTGCCAGCCCAATAGATTCAGTTGTCACAGAACTGAAAGAGGTCGTAAAAGTTGCAAAAAAGATGGGTAAAAATGGCATTGTGCTCATTGGCCACAGCAGGGGGGGGCTTATCGGGAGAAAGTATCTCCTGAAAAAGGATAAGTCAATACGAAGTCTTATCACCATTTCTACTCCACATAAAGGAAGCTCTATAGCGAAGGTTGCTGGTTATTTATCTCCCCTTGTCTCTGTAATAAATCCATTTGTTCGTGGGGGAGATAAAGGGTCATTTTCCTTTTCAATAAAGAGAATTTTTGATTTTCTTAAGAGCAGGGCACTCAAAGAGCTTCTTCCTGATTCGCACTTCTTTAAATCCCTGAAAGACGGGCCATATGATGGCGTATATTATGTTTCTGCTGGAGGCACAGATCCAACGCTCTTCAGTATTTACAACTTCTCGATTCCTGATATCTTTGAAAAGGTAATACCTGATAATCTTTATCCTGAAGAGATAAAGAAAGGCAAGGGGGATGGATTAGTATCAGCAGAGAGCTCAAAGATTCCCTGGACTAACGAGCATTACAATTTTCCGCTTAACCATGCACAGATATTATTTGATAAAGGTGTAAGGGACAAGCTGGTAGAGGCAATAGAGAGAAATTTTTGAAATGATTTTCATATGTAGTCAACGATATAAATCACTGGCTGCTGTTTGCTATCCAGAGTGGATTTGCTTGTTAAGCACTCTTTTGATGTTGTGAAGCATATAAATCTATCAGCCGTCGAATCATTTTTTGGTATGAAGTATGATACCGTTTTGCCTCTCTTTTGAAAAATTCAATGCTCGATTTGTTCAATGCAATGGTTACCTTGACATTTTCCTCTCTCAATACCAGTTTATCAGGTGATGGAAGA
>JAOUJR010000046.1 GCA_029883145.1 Nitrospirota bacterium | reverse complement strand
TCTTTCAAAATACACATCGGTAATCTTGCCATCAATAATGTCTTTGGGGTCCGCTATATGGAACATAACCTATCCTCCTCCGAAATCTGAGACATGTATACACTATAAAAGTATAAAAAATAGTATATCATTTCCTTAACACCATCAACAGACCAAATCTAAAAATGAATACCGCTTGAAAAACTCTTGTTATATCAGCAAACATAAAGTATGGCACTATTTGAAAAAGAACCACTCACACCTCCACTTGCATACCGTATGTGTCCTGAAACTCTTGACGAATATATTGGGCAGAAACACATTCTTGGTCAAGGAAAATTATTACGACGGGCTATAGAAGCAGACAGAATCACTTCGCTCATTCTCTATGGCCCACCTGGCACAGGCAAAACAGCCCTTGCGAAAACAATCGCGAAAAAGACAAAGGCATATTTTGAATGGCTCAATGCAGCAACTATTGGTCTTGATGAACTCAGAAAGGTTATACAACATGCTAAAAATAGAAAGGCTCAAGGTATTCGAACTATTGTATTTTTAGATGAGATTCACAGGTTTAATAAGCTCCAACAGGATACCCTACTTCCAGATGTTGAAGAGGGGAATATCACACTCATCGCTGCTACTGTGGAGAATCCTTTTTTCTATGTAAACTCGACTCTCCTTTCACGGAGCCAGGTGTTTCAACTGAAGCCACTCTCAAAGGAAGATTTATTGGAAATAATGAAAAATGCTCTTAGTGATAAAGATCGTGGGCTGGGCAATTCATCATTAATCTTAGATGATGCTGCGCTTAATCATATCGCAGAAATGTCCGATGGTGATGCAAGGAAGGCTCTTTCCTCATTAGAAATTGCTGCCCTTACGACACAACCAGATAGTAATGGTCACGTCAGGATTACCCTTGAGACTGCTGAAGAGTCGATTCAAAAGAAGCATATTGTGTATGACAAAAAGGGTGATCAGCACTACGATACAATCTCTGCCTTCATCAAGAGTATGCGTGGCTCTGACCCCGATGCTGCCGTATATTATCTTGCAAAGATGCTTTATGCAGGTGAAGACCCCAGATTCATCGCAAGGCGCATTGTCATCTTTGCCTCAGAAGATGTGGGAAATGCTGACCCGATGGCGCTCGTCGTCGCTACCTCTACTTTAAGAGCAGTAGAATTCATCGGCATGCCAGAGGCAAAGATACCCCTTGCACAGGCAACTATTTATGTTGCCAATGCTCCAAAAAGCAATGCCTGCTATAAGGCAATAGAGGCGGCCATGGAAGACATTTCAACTGAAGAGACGATGGAAGTTCCTGACCATTTAAAGGACAGCCACTATCCCGGCGCAAAAAAATTGGGGCATGGTGAGGGATACAAATATCCTCATGATTACGGCGGTCATGTGGATCAAGACTACTTGCCAAAGAAGAAAAAATATTACAAGCCTTAAGATGGCCTTACAAAGCTTGCAAGCTATCAAGCTGACAGGCTTTTAAACCGCTCTCAAAGCTTTATCCCTGGCCAGCTCTGGATGGGGTCTGTAGAACGGACGACGTGCATTCCTGCATCTGCAAATCTCTGGAACGCTGCGTCTGCCAGGTCTGTATAATCTATGACTCCGGGTATAACAACAGGAGAAGTGCAATCTTCTAAAAGATAGACTTTCTCTACTAATTTCTTATCTCGCTCAAGAATATCTTCTAACAGGTCATCAATTGTCCATGCCACACAATGACTCTTTGCCTGTCCTGCGATGACCACTGCATCAAATTGCAGAAGCTTTCTGAAAAACTTTTCGCTCTTTTGAGCAATCGGCTCTCCATTCGGGCCTTCTAACACCTCTGGATTAAGAACAGAGTAATGCTCAGTAAATGGTTTGTCTCCTTTGACATGGAAATCAGGCTGACTATATCGGGCTATTCCATGAAAGAAGATAGCTTCCTCAACAGATGCAACCAGCGCATGACCGATACCTCCCAGTATTGCATGATATGGCCATATAGTAAGATTGTATTTACCACCTTCCTTCAATTTTTTAGTGTAGTGGAGAAGATAGTGCTGTCCATATTCCTCGTTAATCTGAAAGCTATAACAAAGTGCAGGGTTAAATTTCCAGAGGCCTTTCTTTATATCTTCTTCAGAAATGATGGTGAAAGGTGATGGATGTTCTCCTTTATCGTTGACCAAATAGATAGAATGAAAAATCTGCATCACCTGGTGTGTATCCATTGTCGGGCAAATCTGGGTAATCACATCAAAATTTCGATATATAAATTCACAGAGTCTCTGGTTATCATCAATTGCTCCTTTACCTGAACGTCCACCCACATACAATTCAAATCCTGGAATACAAAATGTATTCTGTACATCCACTGCAACTAAACAGATTTTAAATCGGTCATTGTTTGCAGGATGTATATCGTGCTGGTTTGTCCAGTTCCTCGATTCAAGAGCCCTCTCCAGATAGGGAACTCTCCAGACCTCGCCGACTTTTTCTGTTTTAAAATGAGGCGGAATCGGAAGTTGACGCTGTGCCGTAGTAGTCCTCCTTATGTCATTACACCATATCTTCTACTATTTCTATCTAAATTTTTCAATTAGTGCCTTTTCGACCACTTCTGGAACAAGGCCCTTAACAGGTCCACCAAAAGAAGCAACTTCCTTAACTGAAGTCGAGGTGAGAAAGCTATATTCTTCACTCGGCATCAGAAAGACTGTCTCTATCTCTGCATTGAGCCTTCTGTTCATCATGGCCATCTGCATTTCGTATTCAAAATCAGAGACCGCCCTCAGCCCTCTTATAATTGCAACACCTTTTTTATCCCTCACATAATCTGCGAGCAGACCATTAAAAGCCTCAACTCTCACACCATCAAGGTCTTCTACAGATTTCGTTATCATAATAAGCCTCTCCTCAAGGTTAAATAATGGCTGTTTCTTCTTGCTCGGTGCAACTGCGATGATAATCTCATCAAATATCCTGAGGCCCCTTTTCACAATCTCTAAATGGGCAATAGTAAAAGGGTCAAACGTCCCTGGATAGACAGCTGCTTTCTTCAATGTTTGCCTCCTTTTTGCTTCATCCTTCATCCTTACTTCTGTAAAGTGTCAGCATCGTATCTCCATATCTATAGCTTTTATGTATCCTTAATTTACCTGCTGTTTCAGGTAACTTTTTTTTCACGTAGTGCTCTGCTATGACAATTCCATCCTTATTTAAAAGATCTTTTTCTCCAAGCAGCGGAAGAGTGTTCATTATCTCCTCTGAATGATATGGTGGATCAAGAAAAAAAATATCGAAATGTTCTCTTTTGTCGATAGCCTTTCTAAGAAATTCATCCGCCCTGCACTTAACTAATAATGCTTTATTGTGAAAACCAAACTCCTCAACATTTTTCTTAATCGCACCGATCCTTAATCCATTTGGCTCCACCAAAAAAACCTTAGCTGCACCTCTTGACAATGCCTCAAGTCCCACAGTCCCTGTTCCTGCATAAAGGTCAACAAAACTCGATCCATCAATTTTATTCTTTATTATGTCAAATAGTGCTTCTCTTACCTTGGAAGAAGTTGGCCTGAGCCTTTCCTCACCAGATGCCTTTGATAATAGTCTTTTTGCAGCAGTCTGTCTACCCTTTGCAAGGCCACCTGAAATTCTCATAAAAGTCCTTTCACCTCGAACCTGTCTTTAACAAAGAATTTCTTACTCAGGGTTCTTTTTTACATCTGGATTTGTAATGAAGGCTTCAGAAAAGTTATATCCCTTAATATTGACCACCCTCCCCCTCACTTCTATTCTCCCCTCTGAATATAATCGTATAGCCTCAGGATATATCTTATGCTCTAATTTAAGTATTCTTTCGGAAAGGCTCTCTTCTGTATCGTCCTTGAGCACTGGTACCGCAGCCTGAATAATTATAGGACCTGTATCCATTCTCTCATCTACAAAATGGACAGTACATCCAGAAATCTTCGCGCCATACTCAAGGGCCTGTTTCTGTCCATGTAATCCAGGGAATGCCGGAAGTAATGCGGGGTGAATGTTCATTATCCTGTTTGGAAACGCATCTATCAGGGGTTTTCTCACAATCCTCATAAAACCAGCGAGCACCACTAACTCAACATGCCTTTTCTTCAGTTCCTCCGCTATCTTTATAAAGAAATCATCCTTTGAACGAAATTCCTTTGGCATCATTACAAGATAGTCAATGCCATGCTTTTTTGCTCTCTCTATAGCAAACGCTAAAGGATTATCAGTTATCAGAAGAGCTATCTTTGCATTCAGACGTTTAGACTTTATTTCATCTATGATTGACTGGAAATTTGAACCTCTCCCCGATGCAAGTACACCAATTTTCAATTTTGACATAATATTCCAAACGCCTATAAGTTTATCTCTATGTAAGACTTCTCTCTCAGGCTTTTTACCCAGCTTCTATATTTATCTAAAAACTGCTCCTCTGTTAATTGCTTACGGACATTCTCTTTTACCTCATCGATATTCTGTGCAGAGATTTTTTCATCAAGTTTTATAATATGAAGTCCTTTTTCAGTCCAGAATGGCATACTGAAATCTCCAGTCTTCATATGAGAAAGTACTTCCTTGAATTCTTTTGCGATATGACTCTTTTTTATAAAACCGAGATTACCACCAAGCTTTCCAGAAGGATCTTCAGAATATTCTCTTGCAAGTGCAGAAAAATCTTCACCTGCTTTCAGTCTCTGAATGATCATAAACCCCCTGTCTTCTATTATTATGTTTTTGCCTGTATCATCTTTTGGCTTCCTGAAAAATATCTGACTGAGATTGTACGTCTCACCATCACTGAGAATCTCTCTGTGGTCCTCAATATATTTCTTCACCTCTTCGTCAGATACGACAATCTTGCTCCTTATCTGCTGGCTGACGACCTTACTGATCATTATCTGTTCCGAAAATAATTTTTTATAGATTTCGAGTGTTAACCCTTCTTTCCTGAGAGATTCCGCAAAGGTAACATCTGTCATAGAATGCTTCTTTTTTATGTTTTCTATCGCCTCTTTAACTTCCTCAGGAGTGACGTCAAGTCCAAGCCTCTTTGCCTCCTGAATCTGCAATCTCATATCAATAAGTCTCTCAAGAAAAAACGCCTCATTACCCTTAAAAATCTTCATCCGTTCTTCTTCCTTCATTGCCTTGACCTGATTTGTTGCCTCAAATTCCATCATCCTGTAAAGTTCACTCCATGTGATCACTTCTTTATTTACTATGGCAACAACACGGTCGAGAAGAACAGCGGCGAAAGATGCAGATGAAAAGATACAGAGGAGCAATATAATAATTATGATTTTAAATCTATTCATAGTGGACTCTCTTCCTATTTTTATATGAATTATAAAACATGCTGTCACTCTTTCTCAATATATTAAAAAGTGATAGTAAGCATCACCTTTTTCGTGATGAAGTAGTTTTTTCCAAGTTGGAGAAATGCCCTTGAGCGACTTTACGAAATCTTTGATTGCCAGTCTTGGTCTACGACTCGTAGAGCGAAAGGAGCGTCCCTGAAAGGTCGAATTTGCATTGTTTGTCTATGACCCGTAGGGAGGCCGAAGGCCGAGTTTGCAAATTCGAGCGATAGAGTTCAGAAAATCTCTAAAACAATGCAGACAAACATTTTTGAGGTAACAATACAAATTAACCTCAAAAATTAGATTGAATTTATTTTAATATTTTAATAAAATAATATAATAAATCATTTTCTTGACATGGTTTATTTCATTATGCTAACTTGCAATTCACACATTTAAGAAAAGTGAGTCTGAAATGGAAGCAGCTCTCGAGAAAATATTAAAAACTTACAGAGAAAAGGAAGGAAACGTAATTTCCATCCTTCAGGACTTAGAGGAAACATTTGGGTATATCCCTGAAAATGCAGTAAACTGGTTTTCCAAAAAACTTGATATTCCTGAAAGTCGTTTCTATGGTATTACAACATTTTACGCCCAGTTTCATCTTAAACCCCCTGGTAAAAATGTAATTATCGTCTGCCGCGGTACTGCATGCCATGTTAAAGGTTCTGACAGACTAATCAGTGGCTTAAGAAGAACGTTTAATCTCCCTGAGGGAGAAGATACAACTGCTGACAGGAAATTCACCATTGAAAGGGTTGCCTGTGTAGGAACATGCGGTATGGCCCCTGTTGCTCTTATTAACAAGAAGGTTCATGGCAAGATGACATCTAATAAACTTATCAAAGAGATAAAGATACTGGAAGTCAAAAAGACAGATACCAATAATGAAGGCTGATATAAAGATAAGGGTGTCTGTGGAGCCAGGAGGCAAGTAACTATATATGGAGAGATTTCGTGCAAATCTTCTTATGTGTGCAGGGACAAGCTGTGTTTCCTGTGGAACTATGAATATTAGAGATGCACTCAAAGAAGAGATCAAAAATAGGGGACTTGAAAAAGAAATAAAAATAGTCCTGACAGGATGCAATGGCTATTGTGCCCAAGGACCTGTTATGGTGGTTCAGCCGGAGGGGATTTTTTATCAGTCCTTAACTGTCGAAGAGATACCCAAGTTAGTAGAAGAGCATTTCCTTAAAGGCAGACCTTATCAGAAATTGATGTTCAAAGAGCCGGAGAAGAAGATAGCAATCCCGACAATGAATGAGATACCTTTTTTCAAACATCAGGTACTTCGTGTATTGAGAAACAGGGGACTGATAGATCCTGAAGCTCTCGAGGAATACATTGCGAGGGATGGTTATCAGGCTGCAGCTAAGGCACTCTCCCAGATGACCTCTGGGGAGATAGTAAAGGTTGTAAAAGACTCCGGATTAAGGGGTAGAGGTGGTGCGGGCTTTCCCACAGGGTTGAAGTGGGAACTTGCCTTAAGGACTAAGTCTGACATGAGATATGTTGTCTGTAATGGAGATGAGGGCGATCCAGGGGCATTTATGGATAGGTCTGTAATGGAAGCAGACCCGCATTCCGTTATTGAAGGGATGATTATATGTGCAAAGGCAATTGAATCACGCAAAGGCTATATTTATGTAAGGTCCGAATATCCATTGGCGGTGAAGCGTCTTCAGATTGCAATAGACCATTGTTATGAGGCAGGGCTGCTTGGTAAAAATATCCTTGGCACAGGGGTTAACTTCGACCTCAAGATATATCAGGGTGCGGGTGCGTTTGTATGCGGTGAAGAAACGGCTCTTATGCGCTCAATTGAGGGAAAACGGGGTATACCGAGGGCAAGACCGCCTTTCCCTGTTCATCAAGGACTTTGGGATCAACCAACGGTGTTGAACAATGTTGAGACCTTTGCGAATATACCACCTATTATTTTAAATGGTGCTGACTGGTTCTCTTCACTTGGTACCGACATGAGTAAAGGCACGAAGGTTTTTGCACTCACAGGAAGGGTGAAAAATACAGGTCTTATCGAGGTACCTTTAGGCATTTCCCTGAAAAAGATAATCTATGATATCGGTGGTGGGATTGAAAGCGGAAGGTCTTTTAAAGCTGTACAGACAGGAGGTCCGTCAGGAGGCTGCATCCCTGAAAAATTTCTCGATTTAGAAGTAGATTATGAATCCCTTGCACAGGTCGGCTCAATTATGGGTTCAGGCGGTATGGTCGTCCTCGATGAGACCGACTGCATGGTTAATACAGCGAAGTTCTTTCTTGAGTTCACCCAGGCAGAGTCATGTGGCAAATGTATACCATGCAGAATTGGGACAAAAAGGCTGCTTGAGATATTAAATAGGGTCACATCAGGAAATGGTAAGGAAGGAGACGTAGAACTTCTCGAAGAACTCGGTCAGGATATAAAGGCAACCTCGTTATGTGGATTAGGTCTGACTGCTCCTAACCCTGTGCTAAGTACCATTAGATATTTTAGAAATGAATATGAGGCACATATCAAGGATAAAAAATGTCCTGCTGCTGTGTGCAAAGAATTGCTCATATACAGTGTCCTCGAAGAGTTCTGTAACGGTTGCGGTGCATGCAAAAGGGCATGCCCTGCAGATGCTATTACCGGCAAGCGAAAAAAGATACATAAAATTGACTCTGAATTATGCGTAAAATGTGGGACATGTTTTGATGTATGTAAGTTTAATGCAATTAAAAAACAGTAACGAGCGAACAGTATTGAGTAATGAGATTTTTAAAAATCTAAATTTCGTTTTTAACTGGTCACTCATAACTCATTATGTGTTACTTAAATTGAGGTTGATATGGTTACTCTCACAATAGACGGTAGAAAGGTCACTGTAAGGAAACTCTCCACAGTTCTTGATGCTGCAAGAAAACTTGATATACCAATACCCACTCTATGCCACCACCCGAAACTCTCTCCATCAGGTGCGTGCAGATTATGTATAGTTGAGATCACCAATATTGCAAGACCAGTTACTGCTTGCACAATACTTGTAAGCGAAGGGATGAAAGTGAAAACAACAAGCCCATATCTTGAAAGGCTAAGAAAAACTACCCTCGAACTCCTCCTCTCTGACCACCCGAATGACTGCATGATTTGTGAGAGGGCAGGTGATTGCACTCTTCAGGAACTTGCCTATTTTTACGGAATAAGGGAAAATCGTTTCGAAGGTGAAAGAAGGCTCTACACTAAAAGAGATGAGAATCCATTTATTAAAAGAGAACCTGAGAAATGTATACTCTGTGGAAGATGCGTAAAGATATGCAATGAAGTTCAAGGTGTGAGTGCAATTGACTTTGGTTATAGGGGTTTCAACACAAAGATATGCACACCTTTTGAAAAGGACCTTGATTGTGAGTTTTGCGGTCAGTGTGTAGCAGTCTGCCCTACTGGCGCACTGACAGGCACGATGTGGGTACAAAAAGGCAGGCAGCAGGATGTAAGAGATGTGGACACTTTATGCCCTTACTGTGGATGCGGTTGCAGCCTCACACTTCATGTAAGACGAAACGAAGTCATCCGTGTCTCCTCAAGTGAAGATACTATTAATGAAGGCTGGCTCTGTGCAAAAGGCAGATTTGGTTATGGATTTATAAATAGCCCGGATAGACTTACAAAACCTCTTATCAGGACAGCTCCAAAAACTTCCTCACTCATTGCTCATTACTCTTCACTTTTTAGAGAGGCCTCATGGGATGAGGCATTAGACTATGTTGTAAGGAGGCTGAAGAGTATAAAAGATAGCTATGGCCCTGACTCAATCGCTGGGCTCTCCTCAGCAAGGTGTACAAACGAAGAAAACTATCTATTCCAGAAGTTCATAAGGGCTGTCATAGGCACTCATAATGTTGACCACTGTGCAAGGTATTGACACAGCGCAACAGTGGCCGGTCTGGCCACTGTATTTGGATCAGGGGCAATGACAAATTCCATTCCAGAGATTGAAAACCATGATGTCATCTTCGTAATCGGTTCAAATACTACAGAAACCCATCCGATAATTGGGTTAAAAATAAAGAAGGCTGTGAGAAAAGGTGCGGAGCTCATTGTTGCAGACCCAAGAAAGGTTAACCTTG
>JAOUJR010000382.1 GCA_029883145.1 Nitrospirota bacterium | reverse complement strand
AGATATTACCACGTCCATGGAAGAGGCTGTCAGGCTCAACGCTTCAGGAGTCGGGATGTCTATCTATGTGGGTGCGAGTAATGAGGACAGAACAATATCAAATCTTGGCAGACTGGTAAACGAGGCAGAGAGATTTGGAATGCCTGTGCTGGCTGTCACCGCAGTGGGCAAGGACATGGCAAGGGACGCACGTTATCTGGGGCTCGCATGCAGAATCGCAGCAGAGATTGGGGCACATTTTGTGAAAACATACTATTGCGAAGACTTTTATAAGGTGGTGGAAGGATGTCCCATACCCATTGTTATGGCAGGAGGCAAAAAGATACCTGAGAAAGATGCGTTGCAGATGACTTCAAATGCAATCAAAGAAGGAGCCTCAGGTGTTGACATGGGCAGAAATATTTTTCAGAGTGATAATCCTGTTGGTATGATTAAGGCAGTAAGAGCCATCGTCCATAAAGGTGCCTCTATAGAAAAGGCATTCGATATTTACTCAAAGAAATAATCTACCTAACATTGTGTACAAAAGGGCGGCAGACATGCTAAAAAACTCCTGCAAAGCGACAGGAATTGATTCTGATTCACATAAATGCGCTACTAAAGGAAAAAGTATTTTGCAAGAAGGCTGGCTGGCCACGCTTGAAGTCTTTTCGGTGTCGCTGGCAGGCCTTTTTCAGCACATCTGCCCTCCATATAAAAAACTGTTGCTCAAATTGGAATGAAAATAGCTGTTTATTATAGCAATGATGACATAAGGATTGAGGATCGTCCTAAGCCTCGCATCGCTGATGGAGAGATTCTGGTAAAAATGAAGGCTTCCGGAATCTGTGGAACCGATGTGATGCAGTGGTACAGAATAAAAAAGGCTCCCCGCGTACTCGGTCATGAGATGGCAGGTGAAATAGACGAATTAGGCACGGATATTTCGCGTTCATCTCACCCATTCACCCATTCACCCATTCACCCATTCAAATTGGGTGATAGGGTATTTGTCTCTCATCACGTCCCTTGTTATAAATGCTCTCACTGTGTTCAAAGAAATTATACCGCATGTGAATCTCTTCACACCGGCAACTATGACCCTGGAGGATTCTCAGAATTTATAAGAGTTCCTAAAGAAAATGTAAAATATGGAACGTTTCTTCTCCCTGATGAAATAACCTTCGCTGATGCAACAATGATTGAACCTCTGGGATGTGTTGTTGCAGGACAAAAGCAACTGGGATTGAAGAAAGGTCAGTCTGTATTGGTAATAGGTTCGGGTGTTTCAGGTATTCTGCATATTCAACTGGCAGAAATGAAAAAAGCTAAAGTTATAGCTACAGACATCAATGAGTATAAACTTAACAAGGCTCTTGAATTTGGCGCTGATCATGTAATAAATGCACGTGAATATTCTGTGAATAAACTGAAAAGTATAAATGACAATAGATTGGCAGACGTGGTGATTGTATGCGCGTCTTCAAAACAGGCAGTGGATAATGCAGTAGATTCTGTTGAGAGAAAAGGAAAGATTCTCTTTTTTGCCGTGCCCCAAAATGAGTTAATACTCCCATCACTGAGGCTCTGGAGAGATGAGATAACGTTGCTGTTCTCTTATGGTGCAGCCCCTGATGATCTTAAAAAGGCGATAGAGTTGATTAAAAGCAATAGAATTAATGTGGGGAAAATGATAACTCATAGAGTTGCGCTTTCACATATTGGTGAAGGATTTAAATTAGCTTCGGAATCAAAGACATCTCTGAAGGTTATAGTCGTTCCTGATAGCGATGCTTAAGTTAATTTTAATTATTATTAAGAATTAAATCTCACCTCATGATAACACTTATTTATCATCAGGTATAAGATATTAAACTTTTATAGCCCTCTCACAGTTATACGCAAAAGCATCAATTTTCGATATCTATTCATTTCCCATTGAAGCAAACATAACAAGGGCAGATCATGGGTGTTTCTTTCGATTTCAATGAAGCATTGGCAAATAGTAACAGGGCATTGAATACGAGGAGAAATACTTTTTTCCAGAATGGATATGGCGATATGGAGCAACATAGTGACCTCAGATTATCGCTTCCACCTGATAATCATATAGAGGGCACCTCCTGAGCATATCGTTTTGCGGTATGCTCAAGGAAAGAAATCAATCTTAGCCTTTGGGAGGTGCCGTATGAGATTATATGCAGCTTTTGATTTACATTCAAGTAACTCGTATTTAGGTATCAGTGATGAGCAAGGCAAAAGAGTATTCAAGAAGAAACTTCCAAATGATCCGGCGAGGATCAAGGAAGCACTCAGACCATTTAAATCTGAAATTGAAGGGATAGTTGTGGAGTCGACATATAACTGGTACTTTTTGGTTGACCTGCTT
>JAOUJR010000381.1 GCA_029883145.1 Nitrospirota bacterium | reverse complement strand
CAGATTCGTATAACTCCACACCTAAAGGAAAGGGCGATGTATTTGTGTTGAAATTTGATAAGGATTTGAAAACAATCCTTGCCTCTACAATCATTGGCGGAAGTGAGGATGATGTTGCTTACTCAATCCTTTATGATAGAAAGGGTTATATCTATATCGCCGGATACACCGGTTCCAAAGATTTCCCAGTTACACCATCTGCCTATTGCACAAAATACAACGGCGGAGAGGGGGATGCATTTATTCTAAAAATGGACAGTGATTTAAAATCATTAACTGCTTCAACATTTCTTGGAGGAAGCGGTAATGAAGATGATTGGTACAGCGCAGAAATTGTAATGGATAAAAACGGCGATATTTATATAGCAGGCAACACTTCATCGATTGATTTTCCCACGACGAATGGCGCTTACAGGGAAGAGTACAATGGAGGCGGTAAGGATGTTTTTATTTCAAAATTTGATACCGGGCTTGAAAATTTATTCGCTTCAACCCTTTTTGGTGGAACAGCCAATGACCAAATAGGAAGAAGCCTCTGCATTGATACAAAGAGTAATGAGATTTGCATAGCAGGCATTACATTTTCTCAAAACTTTCCGACTGCGCAAAACGCATACTGCAATCATATCAGCGGTAATCTTGACGGTTTTATTTCAAAATTCACACCGGATTTAGCAAAATTAACACAATCAACAATACTGCCTACAGGATGGATATATTGTATGTTTATTCATGAAAACGGTGATATTTATGTCGGCGGACATACCAGCATAGGATTCCCAACAACGCCAAACGCACTCTATCAGACTTTTGATAAGCACCCTGACCAGGGTTTTATTTCCAGGTTTAGTAATGACCTGACCAGGTTGAAGTCATCAACAGTTCTGCCCGGCAGCGGTACTCCGGGACAGGGTGGAGAAATCAATTCTCTCAATCTTGCGCAAAGTCCCGAAGGGAATATTATTTCTGCAGGTTGGGCCGGGCCAAAGGATTTTCCGTCTACTCCGAATGCATTTGACGAGACTCAAAATGGAGGAGAGGATACATATGTTCTGAAAATAAACAAAGATCTGTCGAAGATAATGGCATCTACTTTTATCGGCGGTAGTAATAATGAAAGATGGAACCGTATGGCAAAAGACAGTAAAGGGAATTTTTATATAGCAAGCTATACCTTGTCTCAGGATTTTCCTACAACTCCCGGTTCTGCTTTTGAGAAATACAACGGTGGAGAAACTGATGGATTTGTTTTAAAAATAGATCATGCACTATCAGCTGATATATATGAAGAGTTTCATGATGCAGCAAAAAAGGATAATCTGAAGGCAGTAAAGAAATTGCTGTCAAACAGGAGTGAGCTGCTTGAAAAGTCCGATCAATACAATAGAACAGCCCTCCATTCTGCTGCAAGGTATGGAGCCGTATCGGTATCCAAATATCTGATTGATAGAGGGGCGGATTTGAATGCGAAAGATGAAAACGGGAATACACCCCTGCATCTCGCTTCCATTCACTGCCATGATGAAGTGGTCGAATTAATTGTCAATGAAAATATTGACCTGAATTCTTTCAATAATGATGGCGTTTCACCATTATACCTTGCAGTTATCTATGGGAATTCAAAAACTGTGGGACTGCTGCTCTCAAAAAAAGCTGACGGAAATATAAAGGATAAGGAAGGTAATACACTTCTTCATCTTGCAGCGTTACGCGGACACGCTGAAAAAGTTCGGGAGATTTTGAAGTTTTACCCCGAAATTGATAACAGAAATGATGCTAATAACACACCTCTCCTGCTAGCTGTGAAAAGACCTGATAATGCAAAAGTAATTGAGAGCCTTCTTGACCACGGAGCAGGGCTGGCAATGAGGGATAGTACAGGTAGAAGTATACTACACATCACTTCTAAATCAAATATGGAATTGTTAATAAAAAGAGGAGCAGACATTAATGCTCAGGATAAGGACGGAAATACTCCTTTGCACTTAATTTTAAAAGATTTATTAATGCTAAAGTATTTTCACCCCTCTTTAAAGGATAAAATAATAATGCTGATGAAAGGAGACGCTGATCCAAATCTGAAAAATAAAGAGGGAATGTCACCGATGGATTTAGCCATTGAATCGGGAATTAAAGAGGTGATTGATCTGTTGAAAAGTGAAAAATAAAAATGTCGGTCGTTTACGCAACCTTATCAATCTCTATCAATATAGAGAAATGTCAAATGTTGAGATGCGACCCCTTGCCTGAAAAAAATTGGGGACTTTCCCAATTTCTGGTATAATAGGGAAAATTTTTTTGAGGAAAGCTAAAGCATGGAAGGTGAAATACTCAAAGTCCTGACTGTGATCAGAGATTTCATCTGGGGGCTGCCTC
>JAOUJR010000380.1 GCA_029883145.1 Nitrospirota bacterium | reverse complement strand
AACTTGTAGAAAAGCAATCAGTCAATAACGCCTCACGCCTCACGCCTCACGCCTCACGTCGTATTATTACTGTTTTCGGGTGTGGAGGAGACAGGGATTGCGGGAAGAGACCGAGGATGGGTGCAGTTGCAACAAAGCTTAGTGATTTTGTGATTATAACCTCTGATAATCCGAGATCTGAAGAACCATCAGACATTATCATGGAAATCGTTCATGGAGCAGAAAAAAGAAACTATCTTGTAGAGGTTGACAGGAGGGAGGCGATCAGGCGGGCGGTAGATATGGCAGAGTATGGTGATGTCATACTCATCGTAGGTAAGGGGCATGAAGATTATCAGGAGATTAAAGGGGTGAGGTCTCCATTTAATGACAAGGAGGTTCTTGAAGAGGCAATAAAACACAAGATGCAAGATACACTATGCAGGATACAAGATTGAAAAAAAATATCAGGCATCATGCATCATGAATCATGCATCAGTAATTCATGAAAAGAATACGGATATGTTGACAATTGACGATATCATTGCAGCAACAGGCGGAAAGGTTACCTGGAGTAATTCAGATGCCTTCACAGGGGTATCTATAGATTCGAGGACAATAAAGGGAAAGGAAATTTTTATTGCAATCAAAGGGAAAAATTTTGACGGACACGATTTTCTCCATGAGGCATTAAAAAGAGGAAGTGGTGCTATTGTGAGTTTTCCTCAGGCGGAACCTATAAAGGGTAAAACAATAATCCAGGTAAGAGATACATTAAAAGCCCTTCAGGATATTGCACATCATATGCGTTTAAAGAGCGGTATCCCTGTTGTTGGTATCACAGGCTCTAACGGCAAGACCACAACAAAAGAACTAATTGCATCAATTTTGAGTACAAGATACAGAGTGCTGAAGAATATCGGTAATCTCAATAATCATATCGGACTTCCACTGAGTCTGATAAGGATAAGTGATTCAGATGAGATTATTGTACTTGAGATGGGTGCGAGCGCTCCCGGTGAAATAAAAGAATTATGTGAAATAGCAAAGCCCAATTATGGTGTTCTCACTAATATTAGCCATGCCCATCTTGAGGGATTTCAAGATATAGAGACAGTAAGAAAAACAAAACTCGAGCTTCTTGGAAGTGTCCTTGTCGCTATGGTGAATGCTGATGATTCTTTTTTGATGGAGGGTATTTTTGCATCCAGATTTAAAGGAGAGGTGATCAGATACGGGATTAAAAATGATGCTGAAATTCATGCTACTGATATAAAACTTTATGAAAAAGGTTCAACCTTCCTTTTACATATTGATGAAGGGAAATCTATAGAGGTTCATCCAAAACTATCAGGGATGTTTAATATTTACAATGTACTTGCAGCTGCCTCAGTTGGACATCTATTTGAGATTGACCTGGAATATATAAAGAATGCAATTGATTCTTTTAAAGCTGTATCGATGAGGCTTGAGATTAGAGAACAGGATGGCATCAGGGTTATCAGTGATGTGTATAATGCAAACCCAGCCTCAATGGAAGAAGCGATAAAAGAAATAGTCAGACTGAAGAAAGGCAGAGCAATCGCTGTTCTCGGCGACATGCATGAACTCGGGTCTTATGGAGAAGAAGCCCATAAAAGACTCGGCAGGTGGATGTCAGAACTTCCTATAGATATATTTATCGCAGTTGGTCCATTGATGTCTCTTGCAGCATCTGAGTTCTCCGGGAGCGTGTACATAGTACAAAATGCTCTTGAGGCAAGAGAACTTTTTAAGGGTATCTGTAAGACAGGAGATACGGTTCTGGTAAAGGGTTCGAGGGGAATAGGTATGGAAAAGGTCATAGCCGATGGCTCGTAGAGAGGAATAATATGTTCTATAACTTATTATACAGCCTTCATGACTGGTTCTCCCCTTTTAATGTCTTCAGGTACATCACGTTCAGAACTGCCCTCGCTGTGCTTACCGCAATGTTTTTTTCTTTGATATTGGGTCCATGGATTATAAATAGACTGAAGAAATTAAGTATGACTCAGCAGATAAGAGATGATGGTCCTCAAACACATATGAATAAAGCGGGAACTCCTACCATGGGCGGTATCCTCATTATTCTGTGTATACTCTTAGCTGTTTTTATGTGGGGAGACCTCAAAAATATGTATGTCTGGATTATGATTGTATCACTTGTGGGTTTTGGAGGTCTCGGTCTTCTCGATGATTATTTAAAAATTGCGAGAAAGAGTTCCAAGGGTCTCAGAGCTTACCAGAAATTTGGTGGTCAGATAATCCTTGCGTTTTTAATTGGTATCTTCCTTTACATAAACCCTAAAGATCCCTATGCAGATATGCTCATTGTTCCATTTTTTAAGAAATGGTTTTTTGATTTTGGATGGTTCTATATA
>JAOUJR010000379.1 GCA_029883145.1 Nitrospirota bacterium | reverse complement strand
AGCCATTGGTTTCTATATCAAGACAGACTGCCTCTTTTTTAAATACATCAAAGAGTCTCCAGTGCTCCCTTCTTTTCATTATTTGTGCAAAATACTCTGCATTACCAATGCTGAGTTCAGAGGAGAATTGCATTAACTGATTATCATAAACCCGTTTCCTTTCAGGGCTTATTCCCTCTATTTCCCTGTAATTAGAGAAATCATTCCACGTCAGTATCCCTCTCCTCCAGATGTGACGCTCGAGTTTCTCACCTATCCCATTAAGGACTGAAAATGTATGGCGAATCAACCAGCGCTCCTTTCGATATATTCAATTGAAGAACATCTCCGAAAAATTTCAGAGAATTTTCGGGGTGCCCTATTCTTTTTGTCTTATTATAAACTTTGTGAGTAATCACTACAACATAGAAAAAGTGCAGCATTCTCTCTCATCAGTTTTTTGAATTTATGTAAATCAGTTTGCCAATTAATCGATAGGTAAAGAAATATTAATGTGATAATATAGAGCTGTAAAGGGCGTGCAATAAATTCTGCGTATTTTTTCTGAAACTGCTTAAGGGAGGTGTGATATGCCTGAACTTAGATTAAATCTGATAAGACAGGAATGGGTGGTTATCGCCAGAGAAAAAGGTAAAAGGCCTGAAGATTTTGTAAAAGTAAAGCAACGGAAGAGACATCCTGAATTTCTTGAAACATGTCCATTTTGTCCCGGGAATGAGTCAAAGACACCACATGAGGTATATAAAATAAATGATGGAAATGGCTGGAGAATAAGGGTTGTCCCGAATAGATTTGCCATGCTCTCAAGAGAAGGGGAAAGAACGAGAATAAACTCGGGATTAAAAAAGGGTATAAACGGAGTTGGAATTCAGGAAGTTGTCATAGAGACACCTGTTCATAACCTCACCACAGCAACCATGCCAATTGAGCAATTGAAAGACGTCATTCAAACACACAAAAACCGCGTTCTCGAAATGTATAAGGATCCAAGGATAGAACATGTGATTATATTTAAAAATCATGGTCCCGCGTCAGGTACTACTGTAGAACATCCTCATTCACAGGTTGTGGGAATTCCTGTAACACCCCATCAAATAAGAAGCAGGGTCGAGAATGCGATGAGATTTTTTTATGACACAGGAGACTGTTTGATGTGTAGGACAATGAGTGATGAACTGAGTGACGGGACAAGAATTCTATTTAATACAGAGTATTTTATGTCATTTGTTCCCTATGCTGCACTTTCACCATTCCATATCTGGATATTTCCCAAAAGGCATTCAGGTTCATTTGCTGACATCAGAAAAGAGGAGATGAAAGACCTTGCATTAAACCTTAAATCAACCATGACGATGTTGTATTATGGGCTTGCATATCCTGATTTCAATTATATAATCAGGTCTGGAAAACCAGGGCATGCAGATTCCGAATTCATCCACTGGTATCTCAGTATAGTGCCCAGGGTAGTCACCGCATCAGGCTTTGAGCTTGGCTCTGGTATGTATATCAATCCACTTGTACCCGAGATGGCTGCAGAATTTTTAAAGAATGTGAGAATACATGAAAATGAGCGATAGAAATCTTTTCAGAAGATACTTTGCATTCAAAAAGGATTTTGATAAAATAGAGAGAATAGCACGACCCAAAATGGATGTTTGGAAAAAATACAGAAAAAGGAGGATATCATGGCTGTACCTTTAAGAGCAAGCGAAGTTATCCAGTTCGCTATCAGGATTGAGGAAAACGGGGAAGCATTTTATCGTCAAATGGCACAAAAAATAAAAACAAAGGATATAAAGAACATATTCGAACGTCTTGCAGATGAAGAAGTCAGTCATCGTAACATATTCCAACATATGGTTTCTAAAATTGAGCAATATGAACCGCTGGAAAGTTATCCGGGTGAATATTTTGCTTACCTCAGAGCCTATGCTGATGGTCATGTTTTCACTAAGGAAAAAAAAGGACAACTCTTTGCAAGAAAGATGAAAACAGCAAAAGAGGCATTGGAATTTGCAATCAGGGCGGAAATTGATTCTATTCTTTATTACATGGAGGCAAAAAATCTTGTTCCTGAGGACCAAAAAGGTATCATTGATAAAGTTATAGAGGAAGAACGGAGACATTATCTCAAACTTGTAAAAATAAAAGAGAGATAGCTTATATCACTATACCTCTGTCGTTAGTATCTGAATTTCAATGTAAGAAAGGGGAAGTAAGACAGACTACTGAAACAGTGGTTGAGGATTACGCTAATTTGATAGAGAGAAAAAACTGCATTGTATTAAAGCTTTTGCAACTGACCCTTTGTCTTCCCGTTGGAATTTAAAGATAATACGGGTTTTTCTATCTCTTTAAAATAGTAAGACAATACATTTCATTGGAAGAGATGCATATGG
>JAOUJR010000378.1 GCA_029883145.1 Nitrospirota bacterium | reverse complement strand
CTGGAAGAGGGGATTTCTAATGAGATTTGGATATTTTGAAGACGGTGAGAGAGAATACGTAATTGAGGACCCCAGGACTCCTTATCCCTGGATCAATTATCTCGGTTGCGACAGATTCTTTTCTCTGATTTCCAACACAGCTGGAGGCTACAGTTTCTATAAAGATGCGAGGTTGAGAAGGATCACCCGGTATCGTTATAACACTGCTCCCGTAGATGATGGCGGCAAATATTTTTATATAAATGAAAATGGAGATGTATGGTCTCCCGGATGGAAGCCAGTTAAAGCTGATCTGAATAAATATGAATGCCGCCACGGGCTGGGATACACAAGAATTACCGGGATGAGAAATGATCTTGAAGCAGAGGTGCTCTATTTCGTTCCTCTTGAGTATGATGGTGAAGTTCAAAGGGTCCGTTTGACAAATCACTCAAATTCGGTAAAGAGATTTAAGATTTTTTCGTTTGTTGAATTCTGTCTGTGGAATGCCCTGGATGATATGACAAATTTTCAGAGGAATTTTTCTATCGGTGAAGTCGAGGTGAAAGGTTCGGTTATATACCATAAAACAGAATACAGGGAGAGAAGGAATCATTTCGCTTTTTATTCGGTTAATTCAAGGATTGATGGTTTTGATACGGACAGGGAAAGTTTCATGGGGCTTTACAATGGTTTTTCTTCTCCTGATGCAGTGTGGGAAGGAAAACCGAGGAATTCAGAAGCACATGGATGGCAGCCCATAGCTTCACATTGCCTAGATGTTGAGCTCAACCCTGATGAAACGGAAAACTATATATTCATCCTCGGTTATGTCGAGAACGATCCTGATGACAAATGGGAAAGCCCTGGAATCATTAATAAAGCAAAAGCAGAAGGAATGATAGCCAAGATGAGCACTGCCGAAGATGTGGATAAGGAATTCGCCGCTCTCAGCAAATACTGGGAGAAACTTCTTTCCGTTTATGAACTTGAGCACCCGGATGAGATGTTGTCAAGAATGGTCAATGTCTGGAATCCCTATCAGTGCATTGTGACTTACCATATGGCCAGGAGCGCTTCCTATTTTGAATCCGGAATCGGAAGAGGAATTGGCTTCAGGGATTCAAATCAAGACCAGTTAGGATGCACACATCAGATACCGGAAAAATCAAAGCAAAGGATTCTTGATCTTGCGGCTACACAGATGGAAGACGGAAGTGCATACCACCAATACCAGCCTCTTACAAAGAGAGGCAATGATGAGATAGGGGGAAACTTCAATGATGATCCACTCTGGTTGATAGCGTCAACAGCCGCTTACATAAAGGAGACGGGCGATTATTCAATCCTGGATGAGCAGGTTGCTTTTGACAATGATGAACGCAGGGCAAAAAGCTTGTTTGAGCATTTAAAGCTTTCATTTTTTCATGTTGTCAATAATCTCGGTCCTCATGATCTCCCTCTCATAGGGAGAGCGGACTGGAATGACTGTCTTAATCTTAACTGTTTTTCAACCAATCCTGATGAAAGCTTTCAAACAACTACCAGTAAGGACGGGAAAACAGCAGAATCTGTTTTGATAGCAGCTCTATTTGTCTATTATGGTCGGGAATTTGCAAGAATATGCGAAAACACCGGAAAAGTTGAAGAAGCCAGGGAAGCCGAAAAGCACATAAATGACATGATTGATAATATAAATAAATACGGTTGGGATGGGTACTGGTTCCTGAGGGCTTATGATGATAACGGAGATAAGGTAGGAAGCAGTGAAAATGAAGAAGGGCAGATATTTATCGAGCCTCAAGGATTCAGTGTTATGGCTGGCATAGGCGTTGGGGATGGGAGGGCAAAACAGGCTCTTGATTCAGTATATGAACGATTGTTTTGTGAACATGGAATCGTGCTTCAGAATCCCGCGTATTCCGGATATTATCTTAACCTTGGGGAAATATCCACCTATCCCCCTGGCTATAAAGAAAATGCAGGGGTGTTCTGTCATAATAATCCCTGGATCATGATTGCTGAGACTGTTATCGGCAGAGGAGATAGAGCTTTCGAATATTATAAAAAGATAGCTCCGGCATATTTGGAGGAGATGAGCGAAGTCCATAAAACTGAACCCTATGTTTATGCTCAGATGGTCGGGGGGAAGGACGCTTATAAAGGAGGAGAAGCAAAGAACTCCTGGCTTACCGGGACTGCAGCCTGGAATTATGTAGCCATAACCCAGTTTATACTTGGCATAAGACCGGACTACGAGGATCTTATAATCGATCCCTGTATTCCTCCAGGTTGGGATGGGTATAGAGTGAAGAGGGAATTCAGGAAGGCAGTCTATGATATAAAAGTCAGCAATCCTTATAACGTCTGTAAGGGAATCAAGCGGATTAAAGTGGATGGCAAAGAAATCCAAGGAAATAA
>JAOUJR010000045.1 GCA_029883145.1 Nitrospirota bacterium | reverse complement strand
GCTGAATATTTCCCTTTTGATCAACTTGTGTCTATGCCTTTTGACTTTTTTTCCCTTTTTATGGATGAGCACCCCCAATTGCTGGGAGAATTCGTCGGGTGTGAAAAAGTTAACTCCAGGCTGATTAAATTCTTTCCTGATAATGATCGCAAAAACTTGATTTTCTTCCTTTACTATTTCAAGTCCATCCATTTTCATCACTTTTTTAACTTTGTGAATCTCAACCTCAAGGTGAGGATGATATATTTTAGGCCTTTTTTAAAATAATGGGAAGGGCGGGTTCCTGTTTTTGAAACACCCATCTTTCGTGCCTTACAGAGGTATGGAATTTCTATGACTTTATACTCCTTTTTGATCGCTCTGTAGATTAAATCGATAAAATACTCTCCGTATTCTCCTTTGAGAGGAATTTCTTCCAAGACATTTCTCTTTATGGCGATAAATCCGCTTGTGTAGTCTTTGAAAGAGCGTCCCAAAACCGTTTGAATGAACTTATTCAAGGTGAAGCTCATGAGATATGCCATTAAGGTATCTTGACTTTCTGTGACGATTTCGACACCTCCTCCTCTTGCAAAACGGGATCCAACAGCCACATCGTAACCCTGATCAATACATGCAAGAAGGTTTCCTATCTCCTCAGGAGGCATGGAAAAATCACAATCCATCCAAACGACTATTTCTCCGCTGGATAATGCCATTCCATCATTAAGGGCTGATACGAGCCCTTTTTTGTCCATTCGCCTCAGGAGGGTGATGTTTTTTTTGTTTTTTGCCAACTCCTCCACTTCTTTCCATGTTCCATCTGGTGAATCATCATCTACAACGATGATCTCTGATTCTCCACCAATGTTCTGGAGTATAGTCTGGATTAATGAGACAATATTTTCTTTCTCATTAAAGGTAGGAAGAATAACTGAGACTTTTTTCCTGTTTTTCTCTTGTTGATTCAATTTATTAATAATTTAGGCGTCGCTGCGTTAGATTTATATTTTAGATGAAAGAGGATTTTTGCACCTAGAAGGCTTTTCGCTATTGGTAGGATCATATGATTATGAACCGTAAATTTTAATTTTTCCAGATTATAACAAATAATAGGAAAACATACTATATTTTGTGGGGATTGGAACCCACGAAAGCTTTTTTTCATTACGATTCAGAAATGCTTCAAGGATGATTTGTCGAGGATGTTCTCTTAGATGATGTGGATAATTTGAGTTTCTTGGCTGAAACCCAGCCTTAGAGAGGAGTGAATATCTAAAAATTAAAGCGATATATTAAACCTACTCCCAAGTGTGATCCACCCAGAGTGACCTCTACATCGTCCCTTGTGGTGTTAGCGATATTATATTTAAAAGACAACTTTGCTGAGAGGGAGCTTGTGATGTGAATATAGCTTCCTGCTTGAAAGTGAAAACCTAGAGTGGATCCTTCAATGGATTCTATAGGAAAATCTTCTGGGTATGTTTCCTTGTAAGTAATGTAGTCTATTCCCGGCCCTACGAAGGGAGAAAATCTTTCAAGATGAAAAAGATATCTGATGGAGAAAGAAAAATGCATCATACGAAATTTTAGATCTTCCTCTAAAAAAGTTGTCTTCCCCGTATCTTGCATATAGTTGAAGCCGAGCCAAAAATCTAGATTTTTTATCGCTTGAAAAGGAGCGAAGGAATATTCTCCTCCAAACATAAGGCTGGAATTTCCGTAGATTTCCCGAAAGACTTCATCCTGGACAAAATAGAGACCTGACATGATTCCGATTGTGAATTTCTTTTCTTCGCTTGGCTCCTTTGCAACTTTTTCGATGGGTTTTTTCTCGACTTTTACGGGCTCTGGCTCTGGTTTCTTTACCTCTTCTTTTATTTCCTCTTCTCTTTCTGGTTCTTTTTTATCTATGTCCGTACTTTCAGGCCAAAAGGAGATTTCCAATCCATTCTCAACTTCGTTTATTTTATAAAGAGGGAATTCTTCCCCGATGTCAAAAACGATTCTGCAGACGGAAGGTCTATTTATCCCTGTCCTAATATTTGCAATCCCAAATCTGTTTACATTATATTCCGGCTCCAAGGAAGTCTTTTCTACATTCATTAAATCAAGGACAAGCCGGTTGGGATTATAAAGGACAAAGCTCTCATATAAAATCCCAATTTCTGATTCTATGAGAACAATGAGTTTACCCTCTAATTGCTTAATTTGAAGATTTTTTATTTCATTTTCACTGTCAGTTTGAGCCAGTAGGAATCCAGTCATAAATCCTAGCAGCAGCAATAAACCTAAATATATTCTTCTCTTTCTCAATTTCATCTCCTTTTTTTCTATTTTTTCTGATTATTAGTTGATAATTTATAGTATAAAAGGGGAGAGTTGTCAAACTGTTTTTCGTTTTTGTCTGTGGCACAGTGAGGTGATAATGTCTTATTTTGATACGGAGGCCCAGACCGCCTTTGCTCTGTTCGAAAATTCATTCAATTTTTACTTTTTCTAATAGGACTGCTGTCATCCAGAGAGGTGCGAAATTGAAAGGGAGCTGATACTTGAATCTTAAAGTGATGGTGATCGTCCCTTTTTCAGGAAGCCAATTTTTGTTGTTTCCATCAATTTCAACCATATTGTACCCATCTTTTAATATTTTATCTGCAAGATGGGAACCGTTGATTTCAATTCTTACTGTCTGATAATTCTCCCCATACCAATAAGGATGAAAAAATTCAAAAGGAGAATAAAGATAAAGCTGAATTTTATGTGCTCTTCCCCTAAAAATATTATTGACCTCAATCTTTGTGACTTTCTCACAGACTCTCATCCGTGTGCCTTGAATATCGACTGCTGGACGAACACCGGATAAATAGATAATATTTGCTCTTCTGCCTTCAAGTTCATCATCTGAGGGAGAATAGGAGAGTTCCCGAATGGTCGAGTTAATCTTTAAGCGTTCATACTCCAGATAATATCTTATTTTGAAAGACTTTTTCCTCGGGAAAGGAATCCGCACGTGTATCTCTCTATTATCCAACATAATTCTTCTTGAGACAGAGCTGTATCCTGGTATATCCACGGTTATTCTATATTCAAGACCTTTTCCTATCTCTTTCTTTTCAAAATACAGATTAAGATATCCTCTTGAACTCGAAACCTGACTCAAAACTAGATTGGGAATTTTGAAAGGGATAGAAGCACTGAAAGTTCTTCTTAAAACCGGATATTTCACATCATAAATGAGCCAGGCATCTCCTACTTTTTCCTCCTTGAAGTCTATGTTGAGAGTATCCAGCAGATCAATGAGCCTCTCAGCACGATCTCTTTCAACATTTCCTGGACCTCTAAGAAAAATATAGTTTTCACTTTGACTTTCGTTGTAGTACAAGAGTGTATAAGGGTAATATCTGTTGACAGTATAGGAGTCGACGATAATATTTTCTTTGCTCAAAGCAGTGATGAGATAGGCGGTCCAATAATCGCCGCGCCAGCACTGCTTCCCAGTCTCCTTCATCGATGCTAAAACCCGATTAAGGAATAAATGCACATCTCTATTCTTTAGATAGCCTAGATAACTCTGTTTCAAGTTATAAGGAAATAAAAGGATCAATATTAATAAAAAAGAGAGCAAAAGTTTTTTTCTTGATTTTATAAATATGAAAGGCGATACCAAGAGTACAGGCAAACAGTAGTATAACGGGTATAAATACCTATTTACTGGAATATTGCTAAAGCCAGAAAATAGATAAACCATAAAAAAAATTGTGAAAAAAATACTATACATGCTTTGAGGCAAAAGCTTCCTTTCCCTGATGGAGAAATATAATAAGGTCAAGAATCCCAACAGAATAAAAACAAGGAAAAAGATTCTTGAGGGATGAGTTTCAAGGGAAACAAGAGAAAGGGTTAATCTGATTGTTGTTTTCAGCTTTTCCCAAATGGCTAATTCGATCTTTCCCGGTATGAGAAATTTTAATAATGGAAACTTTTCATATATCTCAACCATCAAGAGAGGAAAGCATCCGATTAAGAAAAAGGAAAAAAAACTAAAATATTTTTTCATGCGGAGTTTATATTTGAATAATAAGATTACGAAAGAAGTCAAAATAAAACAGACGGATATTTGGTGAGTCCAAAAAGAAATTCCCATCAGAAAGCCCAAAAATGGAGTTAAATTTTCCTTATTTTTCCAGTAAATCAGATAAGAGACATAAAGAATGGAACTCCCCAGGAAAAGAACCAAAGAAAAAGCCCCTGTGTTGTCAAAGGTAACAGGAATCAGGTGACCGATGGGTAAGCAGTAAAAAAGAGAAATGATAAAAGAAAAGCGAAATGAAAACATTTCTTTCATCAAGATGAACTGAGTAGCTATAAAAGCAAGGAAAAAGAGAAGGGTTATAAATTTTAGAAGGAAGATTGAATAACCAAAAATGACAAACATGAGGGCGAATATATGCTGGGAAAAAGAACCCATATAAAGCTGTCCATAGTAGTAAATCGGCGGCAACTTTCCTTCAGAAATGTGCTTGGCCATTAAGGCAGGAATGGCATCGTCACTCGTCATCAAACCAAAGCTATGTGCAAGAGAGGGAATGCGAAATGCAAGAGCTAGAAGAATAAGAATGAGTACTGCGCAGAAGGCTTTATTTATTCTAAAGCGTATGTTTATTCTCTTATACTTTATTCTAAAAATAAATTGGATGAGAAGAATTCCTATCAAAGGCACAAGGGGAATGAGATAACTGATATGGATCTTTTTTAGAGGATGAATATTGTCTTTGAACCATAGAAACACCAAACAAACATAGAAAAATAACAAGAGAAAATTTAAGACCTTAAATATTTTTTGGTTCAAAGCTGCCTCTTTTTCCTTCGACGACTGGCACATCTTGGGAAGAGCAGTTAGAACATTTTAGAAGTGTCTTCTTGATGACAGTCAGTTTTCTCCACATTTGCATCTGATACTTTTAGGATTAATATATAATAAAAAGACTTGATGTCAAGCTACGTTGACACACATTCCTTTTTGCCTTAAACTACGTCCATTCAAGAATATGCCGCCATCACTTTGACTTTCATTTTCTTGTGGGTGATGAGAATTTACTTTTGTTTTGAAGGCTCAAGTCTCGAAGGTGATTGTGCGAGATAAATTATCTAAAATTTTAAAATATTCACAGATAATTTTCTATTTAGCCTTTTTATTTTTATGGTTCAAAGATAATTTCCCTTCATTTAGAACGGTAAATCTGTCTTATCCAATAGCTCTCATACCACTCATTATAATCACTATCATTCGAATTATATTCAGATTTAGGCAAAGAAAAATATCCCTTCGGATAAGATTCGACAAGACAATTTTCGCCTTAATCATTGTTATTCTGATTGCTACGGCTGTACGTATTCCTTTTCTTATCTATAATTTTGGTTTATTGACTAGCGATGATGCCATTTCTTCCTTAGTGGCCAAACATATCTCTGAAGGGAAGCTTCCACCAGTTTATCATTACGACGTGGCTTATTTAGGGACCTTTGCCCACCATATTTATGCATTAATGTTTAAAATATTCGGATACTCAATTTTTGTAATTGTGTTCTCATACTTCATTTTCTATTTAGGCTTCATCGTAATCCAATTCCTTTTTTTTAAAGACATTTTTTCATCTTATAATTTATCTCTAGTTTTATCTTTATTTTACTGTTTGCCGATAGGGAATTTATTATCTGTAAGTTTCTTTGTTGGTTCTAATTTATCTTTAGTACTTTTATTAGGCAGTCTTTCAATGTATTTATCCTTTCTTGTTTATAAAAAGGATAAAGATAATTTAATTCCTTTATTAGGTTTTTGTTTAGGATTGTCTTTTTGGATTCACCCCATCACAGTCTATTTTTCAATATGCGCGTCTATTTTTATCGTCCTAAAATTTAGATTTATTTTGAAGAAATATCTTAAATTAATAATTTATTTCTTTATTGGGAACTTTCCTGTCATTTTAAATGAAATATTTTTTAATCTCAGTACATTTCACTATTTGTTTTCAGGCACAAAAATACAAAGAGTTTCTTGGGGAAAGATTAAGGAAATTATAGTTAATATAATATTTCTTATTTCTACAGAAAAAACATTTTTCAATTATATCTACATTTTTCTCATTTTCTTAGGGATTATAGGGCTAATTTATCTTTCCTTAGAGAAGAGAAAATTTTTGCATGAAAATATTTTTGTAATATTTTTTTTCGTTTTTCTTTTATTTTACGTTTTTTCAAAATTCTCTGCTGAGGTCACGACGATTCGTTACTTATATCCACTTTATTTTGCCCTCCCATTCTTGTTGGTTGCAATTTTCAATTTAATAAGAAGAAAAATTAAGTATATGGTTATGTTTATTTTGTTTTTGACAATTTTTCTTAGTAATATAAAGGGAACTTATACGAGTTACTTACTAGTCAAAAAAGCTCATTTTAATTTAAAAAATATAATACACTCCATGGAAACAACTGGACAAAAATATTGGACAAGTGACTTTTGGCTAGCGATTCTTATTACTGGTTTGTCTGGGGAGAAAGTAATAGGCTATTCTTATCCTCATGAACATTATCTCCCCTATAAATTGTGGTATTTTAATAGAGGCGAGAACAACAATTTTGTCTTTTTTAAAGAAATTGGTTCTTATGCAGTAAGATATAAAGAATTTTTACATCTTATTGATAATAATTTAGATCGTTACTTTGATAAGGCTAATAATTTGATTGATTTTTTAAACAGTTTTAATGTAAGAGCAAATAAGGAGAAGATAGGCGATTTCTGTTGGTTGATTTATGACACATCTAGTCAAATCTTTCCTTGGGCCATTGAGACGCCCATTCCAGAGCAGATTCCAGAATTGGAGTTGGTAAATATTGAATATTCAAAAGGATACCTTTTCCTGACTTTCAAGAATAAGGTTCTTTCGGATTCTTCTGGATTTAGGCTTCACCTTGAGATTCCAGGTTACAGTTCATTCGTGAGGGGATTTGTTTCAGACGAAAAAGAGTTAATTTTAAGGATTCCTTTTCCGAGGCGAAATGCCTTTCTATTAAGGTATTCTTTGGATTATAGAGGCACTCGAATCCCAGCCACAATTCAGACGCTCACATGCTTACCTTTACTAGAGGCGCTTGAAGAGAGAAGGCAAAGGATTGTTTATTTGTCAGGGTTTGGTCCGATGGCAAAGGCTAATGGCAAAAAGATGAGAGTGTGTGAGAAAGAGGTTAAGTTTGAGATAAACCAAGCTATAGGGGAAAAACATAGGATTAAGGTTTATCTCTTCTCCCCCTTTCAATTCTCTCATCCATACTGGTATGGAGTCTATTTTCAAGAAGTCAAAATATATGTCAACCATCTATATCTTATGGAGAAAAGATTAGAAGATGGAGAAAATGTTGTTGAGTTTGAAATAAAGGCTCCCCATTTCAAAAAGAGAAGCAATATCATCACTTTAAAATTCAAATATCATCTTCCGTTTAGGTTCGCTCATAATTGGAAGACATCAGCCCTTTTGGATAAAATTGAAATAAAATAGACTTTACAAATTGTTTGGAACACACTGAATCATTCAGGTCATACTGAATTATGGATTTCAAGGGGTTTTATTTTTGGGGGTAGATTTAATCCAATATCTCAACAGCTTCCATCTGGAGAATTATCATCAACCACAAGAATATCAGGTTTCGATTCAATTTCAAGTAGAAGATGAATCAGGTTTTCGATGTTTTCTTTCTCATTGTATGTGGGAATTACGATTAATGAATTTGATCTTTCGGTCCCCATTTTTTCTTTTTTCTACTATAACAAAGGAAAGCAGCGGCGTCAAACGTGAAGGTTATGATAAGAACATCCCTTCCTGTTCAAACAATTTTTTTGATTTTTTCCCCATTGGGGCAGGCATAAGGCCATCATCATTCATTTGATTTCTTTTCTCGTAGATTTAAAGGCTTTTATTTCCGAATGCTCTTCAGGATAAAGGGCAAATCCCAACGGACCTTCCCTTCCTTTGTCGTCGACTGCTGAGAGCGCATAAACGAATTTATCTCTGTCTTCGGGAGAGACAAAATCTCTGTCGCCGTATTTATAGGTCATACCGCTGACTTGTCCGATTTTTTCGAATTCAGAATTTTCCCGGTTTTTAAACTTCCTATAGACATTGTAATGAGAAATTGAGACTTGCCCTTTGTTCTCGGGATTTTCCTTCCAGGAAATGGCGTTAATTTTTTCTCTGTAAAACAGCCCTCCCTCCTGTGTTTTTTTAACCACAATGTCAGTAGGCGGAAAGGGCCCTGACAAGATTTGAATTTCCTTTTCGTAAGATGCTACTAATAATTGGCTATTTGTCACATACAGTTTCACAGAAAAAATTCCAGCTTGCTCGAAGGTGTGAGAAATTTGACGGCCTTCCTCTATTTCGGAGCCGTCGCCAAAATCCCAGCAATAGGAACGAATCACACCTTCTCCAGGGGCTGATCCAGAAGCATCAAAATAGACTGTAAAAGGAACGATACCGGAGTCTTTAGATGGAGAAAAGACAGCCGTTGGTTTTAATCCAAATGGAGTTACTACAGTATAGAAGATGTCCTTTTTGTTGTTTATGCCAGTGTCTTCCCAGACTATATGGGCGTTTCCACTATCGTCCAATTCTATACTTGGCTTGTCAGCCTCATTTCCGACCGAAATTTGAATGGGCTCCAACCACTGGCCGTTGGAAGTCCCTCTTCCATAAAAAATCGAGACGCCTGAATCTGTCTCCTGGATCCAAACAGCGTGGAGCGTATTATTTTTAAAAAGTTTCAAACAAGGAATGCACGCAGGACGAAAACCTGTTGAAATCAAGAGGGGAGAACTCCATATCCCGCTTACTCTTTTTACGTAAAAGATATTTCCTTCTTTCGTACTATAGATGATGTGGACATTGTCCTCTCTGTCCAGGGCTAAAGAGGGCCAATATTTTTCTCCGGACCTATTGATTTGAGTTGGGAGATTCCACTCGTCCTGGATTTTTTCGCTGTAAAATATGTCCCACACTCCATTCCGATTGTCCAACCAGGAGGCGTATATGTCCTTGTTCCTTACTCCAAAGCAGGGATAAACCGCCGAAGAGTTATTATTTCTTGAAACGTCTTCAAAGGTTTCAGGCCACATTTCTTCTTCATCTTTTGAATTCATCACAATCCTAGTATATTCAGCCTGTCCGATTTGTTGAGTCCACATCACATAAATTTTCCCCTCTTCGTTTACTGCTATTCTTGGATTTGAAGAGTTCAAATCATTCAAGCACACCCTTTGGATATTTGACCAATAGCCGTCTTCGAAAGAAAAACTTCTGTAAAATATGTCTCTACTTGTATCAGTCTTTCCATCATCATAGGTTAGATGAAATTTGCCGTTTGGGTCGGCATATAAATGGGGATTCCTGGCGTCATAGAGCTGAGAAATGGTTTCTTTGATCTCAGACCATAACCCGTTTTCCTGAGTGACATACAACACATCAGCAATCCCTACCAATGGCCAATCCATTTCACACCACAAAACCAGAATTCTTCCTTTTGGGTCAATAGCAATATTGGGAGTGGAAGAGTCTGCTGGGCTTGAGGAGAGATTAACCTTTTCGAGTGAGA
>JAOUJR010000377.1 GCA_029883145.1 Nitrospirota bacterium | reverse complement strand
TCATCTGGATTTAACTGAATCCACTCAAAATCTCCTCCTTGATAGGCAAGTACTCCCAGGCCTAAACTTGCTTTATTCCCCAGCAGTCCTCCTTTTAACGGATAAACCAGGTTTAGCGCTTCATTCCGTGTATCAATAATGTTTTGATGATACATTGCATTAAGTTCTATGTTTCTTATTGTGGCAATACCTGCTGGATTATAATGCATTGCTGCTGCATCATCTGATAGACCTGTAGCTACTTCTCCCATACCCAATTGCCTCACCCCTATTGCCTGGTTTACAATTGCTACTCCTGTTACTGCTTTTCCCAATGCCACGCTACTTCCAAATACCAAACAGAATCCCAATACCATTAACAATCTTTGCTTTTTCATTTTACCCACCTCCATTTTTTGCTGCTCGGTGTTCAATTTTATGTTTTCGGTTTTTTCCAAATTACTCATTTTCGCTAACCGCTCACCGCTAAGCGCAGACCGAACCTTCTCTTGGTTCAGGGTCTGTGTGCATCATTTTATTACCACTATCTTCTTCGTCTTCTTATAATCTCCCGCCTGTATATGTACAAAGTATAATCCACTGCCAACTACATTTCCTGACCCATTCCTTCCATCCCAGTAGTATTTGTGTGTTCCTGCTTCTTTTTCTTCATCTGCCAGTTCATTAATTTTATTGCCTTTTATATCGTACAGACTTATTTTTATCTGAGCTTGTTCTGGTAGTTCCACTACGATTAATGCTTTTTCTCCTTTTGTAGGATTAAACACATTGTTATAGCATCTAAGTTCTGTCTTATCAGGTTTTTCTTCCGGTTCTGGTTCAGGTTCTGGCTCAACACTGCTTGCACCATACTCATACGCACCTCTATCCCAAGTGCCATCTGCCCCTCTTATGTTGCCGAACATGTCATAATCATAAGGGAATCCTAAATCAAGTCCAGCATCTGTTGCAGCACTTAAATTAAAGTTCATTGCCTGCCAGTCTACAAAAGGATCTTCTGAACCATCTTGTCCACCAATTTCAGCAGTTGCAAGAGTTGAATCTACATTTCCCCATCCAGCTATTACAACATCACCATACCAATTATAACCGTGGTCATCAATGCCTGTAAAAAAATCCCATTGGGCTTTACTGGTACAATTATACCAAATATTATTATACACTTTATTATTTGTGCTGAGAGGTGCAGCAAAGAAAATCCCAATGTTATCTCCTCGTAGATCGACAAAAGCATTATTGTAGATTTTTATATTGCTTGTATACCCAGTAGGTCCTCCTTCCAACCCCGTATCCCCTATAATACCATTACCGCCTACTGTTCTATTATAATCAGGAGTGTAATAGAACACATTTCCATAAATCTCCCAATTATTAGAAGTAAAAGGAATGCCACTAATACCTGATTTCAAGGCAATAAAAGCAGTGCCCATAATATCCTCAAATATATTATATCTAACAATTACATCATCAGAACCAAAATCGCATATTCCCGATGATTGACCCTCTTGGCTTGTACCTGGCTCTCCACCATTATTTCTGGCAAAATAATTATATTCAATAGTCCAGTATCGCCCCTGTTTTACCTGGATGAAATGATGTATATCGTGGAAATAGCAATGACTTAAAATGACGTGCAATGCCCCAACATCGTTGTCATTCTCATTTGGCAGACCATAAATAGCAATCTCGTCGTCATATGGCTCCCTATAAGGAGATATGAACTCAATATGCCTAAACTCAATATAATCAGAGTCATCAGCCTCAGTCCACGAACCTAAAACAATCAATTGATAATACCCACTTGAAATATTTATAGGCTCGCCTACAACAATCCTGAAACCATGCCCAGAACCCCAGTTTCCAGGGCCGCCTCCAACTTGGCCGTCAAATATATAGTAAGAAGTCAGAAATCTGATGTGCTCTGGGTACTGCCCCAGATACCATGTAGGGTCCTCCATAACAAAATCAGCAGTATCATCACCATAAGATGTTTGCCAGCCAGTATTTGTTCCGTGGTCTGATTCTATGGCCTTCTTGATTGTAATATATTTGGTTCCATCTACTGCATCATTAAATACATGACCGCCATAGTTTCCATCAGCAATATAATACGTATCACCCCTCGTCAGGCTGGCAGGAAGGTCATCCCAGGCGTTAGTCCAATCACTCCCATCATTGTTTCCTGTTGCATTTGAACGCACGCAATAAACATTACCAGCCCACAAGCTTAAAGCTTCCATTAGTATCAACCACACCAGAGCTATGATAAAAATTATCACATTTCGTATGTAATTTTTCATATAAATCACCTTTTCCATTCAACTCGCCACTCGCCACTGATCACTGGTTTTGAGATCCTTCGCTGAGTTTATCCTGAGCATCGTCGAAGGACTCAGGATGA
>JAOUJR010000044.1:7500-9628 GCA_029883145.1 Nitrospirota bacterium | reverse complement strand
GTTTATTTTGATTTGGATTTCTTTGACAACGAGGGGAAAGGTAAGGGGTCAAGTCGCACGGTCTATTAGTACTGGTAAGCTCAATGCATCACTACACTTACACTTCCAGCCTATCGACGTGGTAGTCTACCACAGACCTTCAGAGGGATTGCTCCCTGGGAGACCTAATCTTGGGGTGGGCTTCACACTTAGATGCCTTCAGCGTTTATCCCATCCAAACATAGCTACCCGGCATTGCCACTGGCATGACAACCGGAACACCAGAGGTCTGTCCATCCCAGTCCTCTCGTACTAAGGACAGCTCCCCTCAAGTCTCCTTCGCCTGCAACAGATAGGGACCGAACTGTCTCACGACGTTCTGAACCCAACTCTCGTACCGCTTTAATGGGCGAACAGCCCAACCCTTGGAACCTGCTTCAGCTCCAGGATGCGATGAGTCGACATCGAGGTGCCAAACCGGGTCGTCGATGTGAACTCTTGGACCCGATAAGCCTGTTATCCCCGGCGTACCTTTTATCCGTTGAGCGATGGCCCTTCCATTCAGTGCCACCGGATCACTAAGCCCTGGTTTCCCACCTGCTCGGCTTGTTGGCCTCACAGTCAAGCCTCCTTATGCCTTTGCACTCAACAGCTGGTTTCCGTCCAGCCTGAGGAGACCTTTGGACGCCTCCGTTACTTTTTGGGAGGCGACCGCCCCAGTCAAACTACCCACCAGACAGTGTCCCCTCCCCCGTTCAGGGAGATAGGTTAGAGCCCCAGTAAGGTAAGGGTGGTATTTCAAGGTCGGCTCCATGAAAACTTGCGTCTCCATCTCATAGCCTCCCACCTATCCTACACATACATCACCAAAGCTCACTGCCAAGCTATAGTAAAGGTGCACGGGGTCTTTCCGTCTAGTTGCAGGTAACCGGCGTCTTCACCGGTATCTCAAGTTCACCGAGCCCCTCGCCGAGACAGCGCCCAGATCGTTACGCCATTCATGCGGGTCGGAACTTACCCGACAAGGAATTTCGCTACCTTAGGACCGTTATAGTTACGGCCGCCGTTTACCGGGGCTTCAATTCAGGGCTTCTCCTTGCGAATGACCCCTCCTATTAACCTTCCGGCACCGGGCAGGCGTCAGTGCCTATACTTCCTCTTTCAAGTTCGCAGACACCTGTGTTTTTGGTAAACAGTCGCCTGGGCCAATTCACTGCGCCCCGTAGAAGCTTGCGCTGTACGGGGACCCCTTCTCCCGAGGTTACGGGGTTATTTTGCCGAGTTCCTTAGCGAGGGTTATCTCGTCCGCCTTGGTATCCTCTACCCACCTACCTGTGTCGGTTTGCGGTACGGGCATCCCATGTGCTCCCTGCGAGGCTTTTCTCGTCAGTGTGGAATCATCCAAGTTCACCCTTGCGGGCTTGCCCATCGCACCTCAGCCTTATGTAAAGGGGATTTGCCTCCTTTACAGCTTAAGTGCTTGGACCTGAACCATCACCAGGCTTGAACTATCCTCCTGCGTCACCCCTTCGGTCAAACGCACACAAGACGGTACTGGAATATTAACCAGTCATCCATCGGCTACGCCTTTCGGCCTCGCCTTAGGTCCGACTAACCCTGGGCGGATTTACCTTCCCCAGGAAACCTTAGGTTTACGGCGGGCTGACTTTTCATCAGCCTTTGCGCTACTTATGCCGGCATACTCTCTTCTGTCCCCTCCAGCAAGCCTCACGACTCGCCTTCACAGGCCAACAGAATGCTCCCCTACCACCCCTCATTGCTGAGAAGTCCGTAGCTTCGGTAGTGTGCTTGAGCCCCGTTGGATTTTCGGCGCAGTGTCACTTGACCAGTGAGCTGTTACGCTTTCTTTAAATGATGGCTGCTTCTAAGCCAACATCCTGGCTGTCTCAGTAACACCACATCCTTTCCCACTTAGCACACCCTTAGGGACCTTAGCTGACGGTCTGGGCTGTTTCCCTCTCGACCACGAATCTTAGCACCCGTAGTCTTACTCCATAGAAACATCAACAGGGTATTCGTGGTTTGGTTGGGTTTGGTATCCCATTCGAGACCCTAGCCCATCCAGTGCCCTACCCCCCTGCGACTATCTACAGGCTGCACCTAAATACATTTCGGGGAGAACCAGCTA
>JAOUJR010000044.1:0-5000 GCA_029883145.1 Nitrospirota bacterium | reverse complement strand
ATTCCGAACAACGCTTGCCACCTCTGTCTTACCGCGGCTGCTGGCACAGAGTTAGCCGTGGCTTATTCCTCAGGTACCGTCATCATCTTTCCTGAGAAAAGGAGTTTACAACCCGAAGACCTTCATCCTCCACGCGGCGTCGCTGCGTCAGGGTTTCCCCCATTGCGCAAGATTCCCCACTGCTGCCTCCCGTAGGAGTCTGGACCGTGTCTCAGTTCCAGTGTGGCCGTCCGACCTCTCAGCCCGGCTACCCGTCTTTGGCTTGGTAGGCCATTACCCTACCAACTACCTGATAGGCCGCAGGCCCATCCTTAAGCAGATTGCTCCTTTTACCACTGACATCTCAGTCTGTGGTCTTATGCGGTATTAGCCCCGATTTCTCGGGGTTGTCCCACGCTTAAGGGTAGGTTGCCTACGTGTTACTCACCCGTCCGCCACTAATTCTGAAAAAGTATTGCTACTTTTTCAGAATCCGTCCGACTTGCATGTGTTAGGCACGCCGCCAGCGTTCGTTCTGAGCCAGGATCAAACTCTCATGTGTAATCAAAAACTGACAGGTATGCTACGCACTCATTTTAGTTTTATCAAAGAACATTTTTGAAGATACGCTATCGTAACTTAAGTTATTCTCTTTTGTCAATTCGAGAAGGAATGGAACTAAAAATGAGTGATAATGTTAAATTTCTGTAAACCTTTTAAGTGCCTTATTGATTTTATACTTCTCACTATGGTATAAAAGTTAGATTTATTGTTCCTGCTGGTTTTTGAGAGTGTTAAGAATAAAAGGTGAAAACATGAGGAGGCATCTTGAATGAATACATATGAAAATATTGTTATCATGAACGCATCACTTACTGATGAAGAGATTGAGTCTGCGATTACACGGATTAAAGACCTCATTTCAGGATATGGAGGACAGATACTTAAGGTTGATGTGTGGGGAAAGAAAAAACTTGCCTATGAAATCAAAAAACAAAAAAAAGGAGTGTATGTGCTCTTTCTCTATAAAACAGCATCCTCAACAGTTAAAAAATTAGAGGATTTCTATAGAGTCTTTGATGCAGTGATTAAATATATGATTGTGAAGCTCAGCATAAAACAGGCACAGGATCTTGAGAAAGTTGAAGTAGTACCAGAGCCTACAGAACCGAAAATAAAGCCTGAATGATATGTATAACAAGATAATACTTATAGGCAATCTTACAAAAGATCCTGAATTGAGGTATACACCCCAGGGAACCCCTGTAGCCTCCTTCAGAATTGCAGTAAATTACAGATATAAACAGTCTGATGAAACAAAACAGGAAACAATGTTTATAGATAATGTAGTTTTTGGGAAACAGGCAGAGTCATGCAGCAAATATCTCAACAAAGGCAGTGCTGTACTTGTAGAGGGCAGACTTCAAGAGCGGAGATGGGAATCCAATGGACAGCAGAAAAGTAAATTCGAGGTTATTGCCCAGTCTGTAAGGTTTCTTTCAAGAAGAGGAGGGCATGAGGGTGCAGCAGGAGAAGGTGATATACTTCCTCCTGAGGAGACCACTGATTTAGAGCCATTTTAAGAAACAGGATTTTTATGGAAGGGAGAGAAAATATTGCAACAGCGGAGATTTCAGAGAAGAAAGTTTTGCAAATTTTGTGTTGAAAAGATAGAACATATAGACTACAAAGATATTAAAATTCTTAGAAACTATCTCACAGAGAGAGGGAAGATACTCCCCCGGAGAATGACCGGCACTTGCGCAAAACATCAAAGAAAGCTTACCGAGTCAATAAAGCAGGCAAGGAGCATAGCCCTTCTTGCTTTCTCAGAAAAGTAAGATGAGGATTCCAAAGACATGGATCCCTCTCTTAACAAAAAAGATAGTAGATAACCTCATATCAAAAGAACTCATTAAACCTACGATACCAGTAGAAAAACTTAAAGCAGAGACAGAAGAACTGCTCCTCAATGAACTTACCGTCGAGGACAGGTTGAACGAAGAAGTCAGGGAACTATTAAAAAGTTATGCTTCTGAAATTGAGCAAGGCCGGATGGATTACAGAAAGCTCTTTGAACTCACAAAACAGAAACTGGTGAAGGAGAGAAATCTGATATTATGATGCTCTCTGAGGATAAAATATCACACCTCAGCCATGTAGTTTTTAAGGGACTTGTTGAAAAAAAACTTATTGAGGTGATTGGAGAAGAGAGCGATGTAAGGCGGGAGATTAAAAGAGCCGTTATCTCAGAATTAAAAATAGGGGAAGAGATTGATTCTGTTGTGAGGAAAAAACTTCAATCATTTTCAAAAAAGGTATTCGAAGGGAGTCCTGAGTGGGAAGTCCTGTACAGGAAATTTTTCAGGGAAGAGGAGGTAAGAAGAGGCAGAGCTTCTGGTTAAAAAGGGTACTCCCCCTTATCCTCCTTGTACTCACCTTTTTTTTTCTATTCTTTAAATTTGCTTTAATAGGGAGGAATGTCTGGTTTATCCTGTGTATAGCCACAATTTCTGTTTATTCTCTCCTGCATAGAGTAAAGAAAGATAAAACCTATTCTATAGAGTTTCTCTTTTCCCTTGCGCTTCTTATTGAGGGAATAATTCAGGCATTTACATTACACTGGCTCAGGGTAGCTTATTTCCCTTTCATTGTATCTCTCTCCGCATTCTATGAAGTAAAGACCGTTATTATTCTTGTACTATTAATCCCATTTTTTGAGATTAATAATTTTCTTAATAGAGAAAAACTCTTTGAGGAAATCGCGTTTCTCATATCTCTCGTTGCGACTGCGAGCATATCCTCTCTTGTTATTACAGCTCTCAAAAAGAAAAAGAATATTGTTGAAACATCCTTCAAGACAATTAGAGATAAAGCTCAAAATATAGATTCAGAAACTGAAATAGAGTCGTTTAGTGACGAAGAAATTATATCTCATTATCTCGCATCAGTGCTTAAATCAGACGAGGAGATTAAAGAACTTCTTTTGGTGGTAAAGAATGCGGTATTTGCTGATTCCGTATACTTTTTTATGAGTGAAGGTGATGGCCTAAGGTTGAGATGTTCCACAGATGAATCAGGAAACATTATACCCTCAACAGGGGGGATTATAAGTCTCTGTATGAAAGACAAGAAACCTCTTGTAGTATCTGACATAATTGAAAAGAAACTCGAAGTCGGCTATTTAAAGAAAGAAAAAATTTCTTCTTTAATTGCGGTTCCTGTTCTCGATGGTAACTTTCCTCTTGGTGTTCTGACTGCTGACAGCACAAGGTTTCATGCATTCAACGATGCTGATAACACTACAATCCAGATGTTCTCAAAACAACTCCTGAGGATTCTTCAAAGAGAGCGTATTTCCCCCCTGATCCATCGTTCCCATGCCAGCTTAAAGATTCTCCTCGAAGAGAGTTCAACACTACTCTCATCACTTAATATAGATCTTATCGCACACAGATTGACAGAAGGTGCTTACAGACTTGCGCCCTCTGCAGTTGTTTTTTTTATAACGAAAGGCAAAGAATTTGAAATGGTACATCAGATAGGACTTCCCTCTCCTGGGGAAAAGTTATTCAGCGTGAAAGGTACTTCTCTTGATATGGTAGTGAAGAATAAAGAACCACTCTATCTTTCTGATGTGAGAAAGTATCGCTTCCCTGTCATGCCTTTTAAAACAGACAATATAGGTTCTATATTTGCTTTGCCGCTTCTGTATGAAAATGAGCTCATCGGCATACTTGCAATCCTTTCGGAAAAGAAGAATGCATTTAATTCTCACCAGATCAGTCTGTTAAAGGTTCTCGGAAATCAGGCATCAACCTCAATTGCAAACGCACGGTTTCACGAAGAAATAGAAAGACTTGCGATAACAGACGGACTCACAGGACTTTTTAACTACAGACACTTTCAGGAAAGACTCTTGCAGGAATTCAGTCGTTTTGATAGATTCTCAGAGCCCCTTTCCCTGCTCATAATAGATATAGACTACTTTAAAAAAATAAATGATACCTATGGACATCAAGTGGGTGATACAGTGCTCAAAGGGGTCGCAGATATAATAAAGACGACCATAAGAAATATAGATATCCCTGCGAGGTATGGAGGAGAAGAGTTTGCAGTAATCCTTATAGGAACAGATGCCAATGGCGCAAGAAACATGGCAGAGCGGTTAAGACAGGCAGTAATGAGCACATCATTTTCTGCGGGAGGGAATACCTTTAAGGTTACCATTAGCATAGGGATATCCACTTTTCCCTGCCATGATGTGACAAGCAAAGAAAAACTCATTGAGAATGCTGATCAGGCAATGTATTGTGCAAAAAGGGAAGGGAGGAACCGGAGCATATTATGGGATGGAGTGAAAGGATAATGTGTTACTGTTTTTAGGAATATATTAAAATAATTTATGAATCATTTCATTTCAAATGTTACTGAAGAAGAGGTAAAGAGGGAAAAGGCAAAGGCAAAAAAGCTCAAAGAATCACAATGGTGGAAAAGGAAGCGTGCAGAGGGCATATGTTATTACTGCAAACGAAAGATACCTCCCAAAGAGCTTACTCTTGATCACATTGTTCCTATAATAAGGGGTGGTAAGTCTGCGAAAGGCAATGTTGTGCCTGTCTGTAAGGAATGTAATAATAAAAAGAAATACATGCTGCCAATCGAATGGAGAGAATACCTTGAGAGGTTAAAAAATAATCACTTACCTCTTCTTTAACGTTTTACCATCTGGCAATAAATTCTCAGGAGGAACATCGCCCTCAATTAAAATTTTATATCTTGCGCATTCTTTATATTTTTCTGAATGCCTGCAGTATTCTTCAACGAAAGGATATAATTCGAGTATGGTCACTGAACTCGTCAGATAATTGTACATTGAGCAGCGATCCATATTCATACACTTAAAAGTCATATCTTAGCCTCAATTTTTTAATTATAATTCATTTATAGAGCTAATTCCATAAGCATTAATTCACGCAGGGAACAGATTTTAGTAATTACTCAAAAAGATATGATATAAT
>JAOUJR010000376.1 GCA_029883145.1 Nitrospirota bacterium | reverse complement strand
TTTATCTTTTGGGGGAGTTCATCTATATACTTTCTTTCCTCGGGAATAATCCCCAGACCTTTTATGGAAAGTAACCCCGCATCGTAACCGTCGCCTTTTATAGAATATTTTGAAAGAAATATATTTTCGCTGGGGATCAAGTCTCTTTCCTGGATTAAATCTGAAAAAAAGTATTTTGCATGGCTTATTAATTCACTCAATGTCGCACCGGAGGCAGGATCTTTTGCAGGAAAAATTAATGAACGAGAAATGTCATCAATAGATCTTTGTGTATCAACGTCAAATGTCTTTATGCTCTCTATCTCGTCACCAAAGAATTCAATCCTTAGCGGGTTATCTTCTGTTGAAGGAAAGACATCGAGAATCCAGCCGCGCTGACTATACTCCCCTTTTTCTACAACAAGAGAAACCCTTTCATAGCCCATTCCCTGTAATCTTTTCTCTATTTCTGCTCTGTGAGTCTCAGTTCCGTGCTCAATAGGTAAAATGACTTTCTCCAATTCTTTTCTTGACCATAGTGGTGAGTGAAGATTTTTGAAAGAGCTTACTAAAGAATCACTTTTTTTAAGATAATAGATTGTTTTTGCTCTCTGACCAGAAAGGGAAGGGCCATTAGATTCTGGAAGGAAAAGAACAGGGTCTCTTTTTAAAGTCTCCCTGAAGAAATTAATATCTTTGTGGAGTTCCTCTGCGCGTTCTTCTGTTGGTTCGAAAACGAGAAATGGTTTATTGTACAAGGCAAGCAGAAGTCCCGGGGATGAACCTGTGAGGTTATAGATACGTGGGATTTTTAGCCCTTCTTGAATAATATATTTAAAAAATATTAAATCTATCGGCATTGATATTTTGGACAACTATGGAGCAATATGATAAAGTAATTATATCATAAGGTATTAAACCATACATAATTTGAGAGGGTGAGACTATGGGTAAAATATTAAAAATCGGTCTTCCAAAAGGAAGCCTTCAGGAATCAACGTTAAAACTGTTCAGAAAGGCTGGGTACCACATTACCACATCAGCCCGTTCTTATTATCCATCTTTTGATGACTCTGAAATTGAGGCAATGCTCATCAGGGCACAGGAGATGGCACGATATGTTGAAGATGGCATACTTGACTGTGGTCTTACAGGCAAGGACTGGATACTGGAGCAGAATGCGTTAGTGCATGAAGTTGCAGAGCTCATTTACGCAAAAGAGGGTCTCAGGTCCGTGAGGTGGGTAATCGCAGTTCCCAATGAATCTAAGATAAAGACGTTAAAGGACCTGAATGGAAAAAGAATTGCAACTGAACTCATAGGGTTTACAAAGAGATACCTCAAATCAAGAGGAATAAAGGCAGAGGTTGATTTTTCATGGGGTGCAACAGAGGTGAAACCTCCTCACCTCGCTGATGCTATTGTAGAGCTTACAGAAACAGGGTCATCTTTAAAAGCAAATAATCTGAGGATTGTCGAGACCATTCTTGAGTCAAGTACAAGATTTATTGCGAATAAGAAGGCCTGGCAGGATAAATGGAAGAGACAGAAGATGCAGAATATTGTCATGCTATTAAAAGGGGCATTATCTGCCGAAGAAAAGGTTGGCCTTAAGATGAATGTCCCTGATGGCTCTCTTAAACGTGTAATGAGCCTTCTTTCTGCCATGCATTCACCGACGATGTCCCCCCTTTCTGATAAAGGGTGGTACGCCCTTGAGGTGATCATTGATGAGAAGGTTGTGCGAGACATTGTCCCGAAGCTCAAGAAGGCCGGTGCAACAGGAATAGTGGAGTATCAGCTCAATAAGGTTATACCGTAGCTTGCCAGCGGTAGAAGAGAGACGTTTTAGGCTTAGTGCCTTTATTATATGTTAGGCGATGGAGCAGGCAATATTCACATAGAAAGTTCATATTTTTTAGCATTCTCCATCCATCCTAAGATTTTCCATCTTGTTTCTATGGTCTCGATCTCAATAACATTACAGGAGTTTGCAGGGTCCTGTACAATGTATATAACGCTACCGTCAACAATATAGATGTAGTAAGAAGTCCCTTTTTCTTTTGCAACTTCATATTCATGAGGGGTCAGCATAACAAAACTATGTGCTTTCACCTCTATGTAGCGAATTTCGCCGGTTGTTATATCGATTGACTCTAAATCAAAACCTCTAAATTCCTTAGAGACGTCCTCAGCCCTGCGGCCTTGCTTCTCTTCAAATTTAATAACTTGTTCAATGTTTAATGCCTCCTCTTTCATACGCTCATCGTATGGAAGCCCTATACGCTGAACCTGCCTGCTGGGACTGATGGGTTTAGGTCCAGATGGCTCTGAAGTTATACCCCCAGTTGATGTTCCTAGTTTTACACTATTCGTTGAGGCATCTTGAGTTGGAGCAACTACGATCGGGCCCACCCAGCTTTCTTTCCCTC
>JAOUJR010000375.1 GCA_029883145.1 Nitrospirota bacterium | reverse complement strand
TTTGGAATTGACAAGCAACAGCTTGGGCAGATAGCTGAGAATCTCAGATGCCTGAGGGTTCCTGATTCGTATAAGGGTAAGGGAGTGAGACATTCAGGCGAAAAGCTCAAATTGAAAGTTGGTAAGGCTGGGAAAAAATAGTTAATAGCAATAGTTATTAGTTTTCAGTGTCTAACAACTGATGACTGATAATAATTTTTGGAGGTTTTTTTGGCAAGAAGTAAGAAAGAGGGAAGAGAGAGACGCTGTCGGAGGATCAGAAAGAAGGTGTTCGGGAATCCAGAAAGGTTAAGACTGTCAGTGTATAGGAGTCTGAATAATATGTATGCTCAGATTATCGATGACTTTAAGGGATATACTATAATCTCTGCATCAAGTCTCAACAAGGATTTTAAAAATATAAAGTCTCACAGAGGAAATATCACTACAGCAAAACTGGTTGGAGAGCTTCTTGCAAAAAGGGCTTTGGAAAAAGGCATAAAGAAGGTTGTTTTTGACAGGGGCGGATACCTTTACCATGGCAGGGTAAAGGCATTAGCAGAGGCAGCGAGAGAAGCAGGATTAGAATTTTAAATAGTTATCAATTTTTAGTTTTCAGTTTTTAATTACTAATGAGTAATCAAAATTACTTATGTAAGGGGGTATAGTGGGAAGAATTGATCCAGAGGGATTAAATCTTAAAGATAAGGTCGTATATATCAACAGAGTAGCAAAAGTAGTGAAGGGTGGAAGACGATTTTCTTTTACTGCTCTTGTTGTTGTCGGAGACGGAGAAGGGACTGTTGGTATGGGTAAAGGAAAGGCGACAGAGGTTCCCGAAGCTATAAGAAAGGCGGTAGAACAAGCAAGGAAATCCCTTATAAAATTCCCTATAAAAGATAGCACGATTCCCCACAGAATCATAGGAAGGTTTGGTTCTGGCACGGTGGTTATGAACCCTGCACAAAAAGGTACTGGTATTATTGCAGGAGGTGCGGTGAGAGCAGTCTTAGAAGTAGCAGGGGTACAGAATATTGTTGCAAAATCCCTTCGTAGTCATAATCCTTTTAATACAGTAAAGGCAACTTTGCATGGACTTGAAAGTCTCAAGGACCCTGCCTCAGTCAAGAAACTCAGGGGCAAAATTGAAGAAGAGACTCAGGAGATATCATGAAGATAGCCGATTTAAAATCTGCAAAAGGAAGCACAAAAAAAGGCAAGAGGGTTGGCCGAGGTGTTGGTTCAGGACACGGCAAAACCTCCTGTAAAGGCCATAAAGGACAGAAGGCACGGTCTGGAGGAACAAAAGGACCAGGTTTTGAAGGTGGTCAGATGCCTCTGCAGAGGAGACTTCCTAAAAGAGGGTTTAAAAATCGTTTTAAAATAGAGTATGCAATCATAAATATCAAGGATGTAAGTAAGTTAGACGGCATAGAGGTGATCACGCCTGATGACCTCTATGAGAGAGGCATTATAAAAAATTTAAAGGATGGTCTCAAAGTTCTTGGTAACGGCGAAATTAAAAGGCCCTTTACAATAAGAGCACATGCATTTAGTGCTTCTGCCTTAGCTAAAATTGCTGCTGCAGGTGGGAAGGCAGAGGTTATCTAACATCAAAAGTCAAAATACAAAAATAAAAATTATGGGACTCATTTATTTTGAGTTTTTAAATTTTAATTTTTAACATGAGCATTATTTCAAGTATCCAGAATATATTTAAAATTCCAGAGTTAAAAAACAGGGTTCTTTTTAGCCTTGCACTCCTTGCGGTTTACAGGATCGGTTGTCATATCCCCACCCCAGGGATTAACGGAGAAGAGCTCAGCAAGTTTCTTACTGAAAAGGGTGGGGCACTTATGGGCTTTTTTGATATGTTTTCAGGTGGGGCTTTATCGAGGGTGACTATCTTTGCCCTTGGCATAATGCCTTATATAAGCGCATCAATTATCCTCCAGCTGCTTACAGTGGTAATTCCTGCTATAGGGAAGCTTGCGAAAGAAGGAGAAGCAGGCAGGAAGAAGATTGTGAGATATACACGATATGGGACGGTGATCATCAGTGTAATTCAATCTTTTGGCATTGCTGTGGGTCTTGAAGGCATGCAAGGAGGCGCGTTTATACAAAACCCCGGGTGGTCATTCAGGATACTTACAGTGATTACCCTCACCTCAGGAACAGCGTTTATCATGTGGCTTGGAGAGCAGATTACCGAGAGAGGCATAGGGAATGGCATTTCACTTATCATATTTGCTGGAATTGTTGCAAGATTTCCTAACGCTGTTATAGATACTATTAGACTTGCACAGGTAGGAGAACTCCCTATTTTATTCGTTATCTTGCTCATCGTGATGATGGTGGCTGTGGTCGGTGTGATAATTTACGTAGAGAGGGGACAAAGGAAAATTCCTGTTCAGTATGCAAAAAGAGTTGTGGGC
>JAOUJR010000374.1 GCA_029883145.1 Nitrospirota bacterium | reverse complement strand
TAATACCAAGAGAGTCCGGCAATTTAAATGCCCCCTGATCTGATCTGCTCTTCTATCCATGGTATTACTTCATCGAGGGCTTCGTCTAATGTTGTTGTTGCCTCAAATCCCAAAATTCTCTTTGCCTTTTCAACAGAAGGAACCCTCTTTTGTACATCATACTCAAAGGGCTTATCGCTGACATATCTAAAGAGCTTGTCCCCGTTTATTTTTTTCCAGATACGTTGAGCAAGCTCTAAAACAGTAGTAGACACCGGGGTCGAAAGATTAAAATCTTCATTGATGGCTTTTTCGTTTTCTACACACATACGAATGCCTTTTGCAAGGTCTCCGGCATATGTGTAATGCCTGACCTGATTGCCGTCACCGAGAATATGCAAAGGGTCCTGTCCCTTTAAGATCTTCTGAACAAGATCAGGGACAACATGACTCATTGCGAGCTTTACATTTCCTGAAAGAATCTCTCTTTCAAGTTTAGCCCGTTTTTCGCCGATGCCGACTGCATTGAACGGCCTGATTATTGTACAGGGAAGACCATATTGTTCAAACGCCCCTTTTGCAAAGTATTCACAGGCTAACTTCTGAAACCCGTAAGTAGAGAAAGGCGGGGGACATCTTAATTGTTCTCCTTCAGGAGTAGGGTAAGTGCGTGTATTTTCAAACACCATAGATGAAGACATGACATTGATCTTTTTTAACTTCTTGTTCTTAAATGCCCAGAGGGACGCATCAAAGATAGCCGCTGTTATTCTTTCGTTCTCAGCCAGTAAATCATAGGCCAGTTCATGGAAGAGCGATATCCCTCCTATGACTGCTGCAATTGCGACAGACTGCTCACAATCAGTTATCAACTCCTTTAACAGTTCAACATTCTTGGCATCACCTTCTATGAATGTATAGTGAGGATGAGTATCGTAACTTTTTTTCACTTTCCCGTATTTAGAATAATTATCCAAACCAACAACGCTGTGCCCGTGATCTAAAAGCTCTTGAACCAGGTATCCACCAATAAAACCAGCTGAACCGGTAACAAGTATTTTCATCGTTAGAACGAACCTCCTTTTCCGAAAAAATTCCAGATATCCACAACAATTTTTGAAGAAAAATCAATGTCAATCTGTTTGTACAAAGTGTGTGGTGCACCCAGGATCAAAATATCTGAATGAGTTATTACCTCATCTAAACTGATCAACGAATCGTCTTTGACAAAAGGATCGGTACAGAGGACTTTTTTTGAATCTATTTCAAGGATTTTCTTAAGTTTATAAGACAATGATTCTCGCGGGTCATCACTATTACCCTTGAAAGCCATTCCCAAAATTCCCACAATTTTATCCTTTAATGAATATCTCTCTTTTAGCCTCTGTATGATAAAATTAGGTAGTCCTTCATTTATTAACATCGCAGCATGTCCCAGGAAAAAAGTATTATTACTAAAGGCTGCGAGTTGCATTGTGTCTTTAAACAGGCAGGGTCCGGCGGTAAAGCCTGCGGAACCAAACCCTCGAGTTCTTGGATAGTTGTGTGTCATCGCGTTGTAAATCTTGTAAAAATCCAGTCCGCATTGAGTGGTAATCTGATAAAATTGATTTGAGATCGAGAACTGGATATACCTCCAGACATTTGTAAACAGTTTTGCCAGCTCAGCTTCTACAGGTTTTAAAAAGAGCACATCATCTGTAAGGGATAAGAATAATTCCTTTGCCTCTCTCAAAGAAGGTTCGTCAAAGGAAGCAACAATCTGCGGCAAGCTCCTTAGTTCTTCCATTGCTTTCCCTTCCGCGATCCTCTCAGGGCAAAAAGAAACTCTCGTCTGTTTACCATGAGACCTTAACAGTTCCTTTACCTTTTCTGTGGTCCCGGGGAAAATAGTGCTCCTCAAAATAATGTGCTGGTCATCCTGTATAAATTCCACTATCTCTGAGAAAAATTTTTTAAATGCGGTAAACTTCGGATTAAGATGCTCATCCACCGGCGTTCCTATCACCACAATGATAAAATGACTATCTGATATTGTCTGCTTCTCAGACGTTGCAAAAAGCGTCTTTCCTAAAACATCTCTGAGTACTTCTTCTGCGCCGGTCTCCATAAACGGCATCTTCCCCTGTGAAAGCACATCAATGGCTTCCTGATTAATGTCATACAGAATAACGCGCTTACCTGATTTGGCGAAAGAAATACCCAGTGGAAGACCAGCATGTCCCAGACCACCAACGATACAAACATCATAAAGATTCTTTTTCTTCATTTCTGTCTCCTCAAAACCATACCTTTTTCTTCATCTTCTCACCTGCTTAAGAAGTGTGTTTCTAAAACTTTACGTCCTCTCTTCTCTTCCGGATAAAAAGTTTGTCTCTGAGTTTCTTGCACTGAGAAAAAAACCTGCCCGGTTCACATGTAGTGAACTCAGGCTCAT
>JAOUJR010000373.1 GCA_029883145.1 Nitrospirota bacterium | reverse complement strand
TAGCCCTGCGCAGTGTACAGGGCGGCGATGGGGTTGTGGGCGAGCACGCGGTCTTTGGTCGCCAGGACGGTGGTATAGGATTTGATATGCTTCAGGAAAAGCGAGTCATGACCGACGCAGAGTCCCAGCATAATGTTGAACTCGGTCTCCAGGCTGTTGAGGATGAAAGCCTGGGCGATGGGATTGCACATAGCTTCGTAAGAGCCGGGGTGGATTTTCTCCTCGTCCTTGAGCCCGATGGTCTCCTTCTCTACCCCTCCCGCCTTGCAGACCACGCAGACCACCTCAAAGCCGTTGCTGACCAGGATGTTCCTCAGGATTCTGGCTTCCTCTATCAAGCCGACACAGCAGGCGATGCCGATGCGCTTGAATCCCATCCTGCGGCAGAAGCGCATGGTTTCCTCTAAGCGGCTCCAGCGGCAGTAGCCCTCGGCTTCTATGCAACTGGCAGCGCGGGCAAACTCCCTCACCTGCGGGTCGCGGTATCGCTCAAGCGCCTGCTCTATGGCTGAGCGCATGGTTTTGGTGGGACAGAAATCGGGTCCCTTGTCCCTTTCGGGTGTGCGGCAAGCCTGCGTGGGGCAGATGGCACAGTCTACCTTTGGCATTAAGCTCTCCTTTCTTCTCATCTGCGTGAAGATATGCGATTTTTCTTCTCGGCAGAATTTCGGGCTTAAAATTGCCTATATCATTTAAATTATATATGCTTTTCGCCAAAAAGCCAATTGGTTTACATACTCCGTGGAAACAGCATGCGCCTCTGTCATATTCGATGGATTCATCGTCACCATTAACCTCAGCGAGAGCGATCCCCGGAAACTACTGCTTATGTTATAAACTGTGAAAGACGCGAAAGAAAACCACTGCGCCATGCGCCTGGATATAGTATGTTGGTGATTATTTTACATAAAAATCTTGACAAATAAAGAAGATTTTACAGAAAATGCTTGACACAGCGTAAAAGTTATGCTATCTATAAGTCACTCGTAGCCCACACATGAGGCGGCAAGGAGATCAATTTGGATTGATCTCGACAGTTAAAGGAGGTAATGTCGCTAAATAATCTTGCATCCTCTCATAACCTCATTTTAAATTAAAGAATTAGGTTCTTTTATTCTCGCATTGAAAAGGGGGTGATAGTTCCAATATCCTAATATATTTCCTTAACCCCTCACTTAAGCAAGTAAATATAAGGAAAGAGACGTATAAATGAAAACAGTTAAAATCTTAATAGTAGCTTTTTGTGTGATTATTGTATCTTCTGCATTATTTGCAGACGGAACAAAAGGCAAATTAACTTTTAGAGGAGGAATGGCTTTCCCATTGTTGAGTTCCACAACTCGCTGGAGCGGTTCTTGGGATTTTTATATGCTTGAGGTTGCTCAAGAAGGAGGAAATCAATCCATTGAAGGGGGAAATGCGTTTTTGTTCAATGGCTCCGTTGCAGTATTTATTACTCCTCAATTTGCCATTGAAGGGATGTTTGGATATTGCAAAATAGATGCTCCTGTTGATTCCTCTTTTAACGAGACCCATTATTGGTGGGACCCTTATAGAAGAGGACCTTATTCATATAGCTATGACTATTCAACCACAGGTTCTTTAAGCATTACGCCTATAAGTTTTAATGGATTGTACCAGTTTGAAACTTCGAACTCCATCACTCCTTACATTTCTGGTGGTTTATCTATCGCGCCCTGTAGCTTTAAAGCTGATGCTAACACTGGTTTAGTATACTCTGTGTACGCTTATTTTCTGCAAATTGCTGAAGTATTCAAAGATGCCAAGCTTAAAATAGATGAATCCTTTACTTCATTGGGCATAAATGTTGGTGGTGGAGTGGATATAAATATATCTTCATCGGTGCAAATTAACATCGAAGCAAGATATATATATCTACAAAAAAAGGAGTTTAATTGGGAAATGCTTCCTGGAACAATCAATGGGGAATATTGGGGGCAATGGACACTTACCCAGGCAACTGCAGATGAATTTACAAATAAATATCTAACACAGGCTGTAGTTGTGAATCCTTCAATATTCAGTATATCTGGTGGTATTACTATTAGATTTTAATCTCACAAACCAGATAATCTTTTATTGTTGAAATAGAGGGGGCAATCACCAAGAAGGGATTTGCCCGCGTTACAATAAAATACCGGCTTCCCACTGAAAAAAAAGATATACAATTGCTACACAATATGGAGGATTATGATCCCATAACAATATCATTAATCGCGCCAAGCCCCATCACCGGCATGGCCAACCGGTGGTGGGGCAAGGCTAAATATACATCAAACAGGAGGAGAGAGGAGATGAAAAAAGCAATACTTATATTTATTTGTATATTGTTTTTTTCCAATATTTTGCATGCTGGCCCTCAAAAATTACAAATCAAATATCCTTTGACGGAAAAATATATTGAGGAAGCAATTAAAG
>JAOUJR010000372.1 GCA_029883145.1 Nitrospirota bacterium | reverse complement strand
AATGAGTAGTCTTTTAAAGGAGAAAGAAAGTATCGTGAAGATGTCAGGCGCTGAGATATTAATTGAGTCTCTTAAAAAAGAGGGCGTAAAGCATATATTCGGCTATCCAGGTGGTGTTGTGCTTAATATATTTGACAGTCTTTATGACAATAAAGAAGTACAGTTAATTCTCACAAGACACGAGCAGGGTGCTGTTCATGCAGCAGATGGCTATGCAAGAGCATCAGGCAAGGTTGGCGTTGCGCTTGTGACGTCTGGTCCTGGTGCGACAAATACGGTAACAGGCATTGCGACAGCTTCAATGGATTCTATTCCGCTTATTGTATTCTCCGGACAAGTGCCAACTATGCTTATCGGGAATGATGCATTTCAGGAGGCTGATATAGTAGGAATTTCAAGGCCGTGCACAAAATATAATTTCCTTGTAAAGGATGTAAGGGATCTATCGAGGATAGTAAGAGAGGCGTTCCATATTGCAACTTCAGGCCGTCCTGGCCCTGTTTTGATAGACCTTCCGAAGGATGTAACTGTGTCAAAGACAGAGTTTACATGGCCAGAGATAGACATACGGAGTTATAAACCAACGTATGAAGGCAATAAATGGATGATAACTCAGGCAGCACATATAATCGCGAAATCCAAAAAAGTAGTTATAATTGCGGGTGGTGGTGTCATACTGTCTGGTGGTTCAAAAGAACTCAAAGAACTGGCCGAGTATACAGAAATTCCGGTCACAATGACCCTGATGGGACTTGGTTCTTTTCCGGGTTCACATTCACTCTCTCTTGGAATGCTTGGTATGCATGGGACCTATTATGCGAATAAAGCAGTACAGGGAGCTGACCTGCTCATTGCAATAGGTATGCGATTTGATGACAGGGTAACAGGTAAGATTGATGCCTTCGCACCCCATGCAAAAATAGTTCATGTCGATATTGACCCGACATCAATCAGGAAAAATGTTCGTGTGGATACCCCAATAGTAGGTGATGTAAAAAGGGTGCTTACCGTCTTGAACAAAGTTCTGAAAGAAGAGGTAAAAGAGCAGTGGGGAGAAGTTCGAAAGGCATGGTTAAGGCAGATAGATGAATGGAGACAGGAAAGGCCGATGACATATACTTATAGCGAGAATGTGATAAAGCCCCAATTTGTTGTTGAAAAGATTTATGAACTTACAAAGGGAGATGCTATAATTTCAACTGAGGTTGGCCAGAACCAGATGTGGACAGCCCAGTTCTATAAGTTTGATAACCCGCGAACTCTCCTCACTTCAGGAGGTCTTGGTACAATGGGTTATGGGTTTCCTGCTGCAATAGGTGCACAGTTCGCAAACCCTAATAAACTTGTGATTGATATAGCAGGCGATGGGAGCATACAGATGAATATCCAGGAACTCGCAACTGCGGTGATCAATAACCTTCCTGTAAAGGTAGCTATACTGAACAATCACTATCTCGGTATGGTCAGGCAATGGCAGGAACTCTTCTTTAACGAGAGGTACTCTTACAGCCATCTCGATGTCGTACCCGATTTTGTGAAAGTCGCAGAAGCATACGGTGCTATTGGTTTCAGGGCAACAAAACCGAGTGAGGTCGAGCCTATTCTCAAGGAGGCATTTAAGATAAAGAAAACTGTGTTTATGGATTTTATTGTTGATTGGAAGGAAAAGGTTTATCCAATGGTGCCTGCAGGTGCAGCAATAGACCAGATGATGTTTGAAGAACAGAAGGAAAAACCCGAGAAGAAGTTGAAGGCAGTGAAATAAATGAGACACACAATTTCTCTGCTTGTTGAAAATAAGTTTGGAGTTCTTTCAAGGATAGCAGGTCTCTTCAGCGGGCGGGGATATAACATTGAGAGCCTTTCAGTGGGAGAGACGATAGACCCTCAGATATCAGTTATGACCATAGTGACAAGTGGTGATGATCAGATCATTGAGCAGATTACAAAACAGCTTAATAAGCTCATCGATGTCATTAAGGTGGTTGATATAACAGAGCTTGACCATGTTGAGCGAGAGATGGTGCTCATAAAGGTTACACCCAGACAGGAAGATAAGGCAGAGGTTCTCAGACTCACCGAGATATTCAGGGGGAGGGTTGTAGATTCAAGCCAGAAAACTTACACAATAGAAGTGACAGGTGACGAAAAGAAAATAGAAGCTATTGTCGAACTCCTTAAGCCTATGGGCATAAAAGAGTTTGTCAGGACAGGCAAAATAGCGATTGCCCGGGAGGGAATAAAGAAATAGCCCTTACTTTTTTTTCTTTTTCGCAGCCGTTTTCTTAGCAGTCTTTTTGGTCTCTTTATGTCCCGGTTTGCATGCCATAGATTTCACCTCCTTCTATTCGCAATTATAAAATTAAAGTTATCACGCAGATGAAGGTTTGTCAAATAAAATGTGGAGTTGAAACTATTTCAAAAAGAACTGCAGGATATACC
>JAOUJR010000371.1 GCA_029883145.1 Nitrospirota bacterium | reverse complement strand
AGTTTTTCACTCATCCCGTAAGCCTTAACTATGCTCATCGCCATTTCGGTAGCCTTTTCGAGGTCGTTCTTAGCACCGGTTGAAGGTTCTCCAAAAATAATTTCCTCTGCCACTCTTCCGCCAATCATAACCGTTATTCGGTCAAGAAGTTCTGATTTTGTGAGAAGGTATCTATCTTCTGTAGGAAGTTGGATTGTATAACCAAGGGCTGCTATGCCACGGGGGATAATCGAAACCCTCCTCACTGGATCCGCATGGGGGAGGATGCTTGCCACTATTGCATGGCCGCATTCATGATAGGCGACTATCTCCCTTTCTTTTTTATTTATTACCCTGCTCTTTTTTTCAAGCCCTGCTATGGTTCTTTCTATTGCCTCCTCAAAGTCTGACATCTCTATAGTCTCTTTGTTCTTTCTCGCAGCAAGGAGAGCTGCCTCGTTCACAATATTAGCAATGTCAGCACCAACCATTCCCGGGGTCATTGATGCAAGCATTTTGAGGTCAACAGAAGAAGCAATTTTTACTTTTTTTGTATGAACACGGAGGATATCCTCTCTCCCCTTCAAGTCCGGTCTGTCAACGAGAATATGTCTGTCGAACCTACCGGGACGGAGAAGGGCTTGGTCAATAATCTCAGGCCTGTTTGTTGCTGCCATTATGATTACGCCCTTTTTAGTGTCAAAACCATCCATCTCTGAAAGGAGCTGTGTGAGAGTCTGCTCTCTTTCATCTACGCCTGATATGGGGCTTACACCCCGGGCCTTTCCGAGGGCATCAATCTCATCTATGAAGATAATGCAGGGAGCGGACTTTTCTGCCTGGTCAAATAGATCTCTCACCCTCGCAGCACCCACACCGACAAACATCTCAACAAAGGCAGAGCCGCTGAGGCTTAAAAAAGAGACCTTTGCCTCACCAGCAACTGCTCTTGCTAGTAAGGTCTTGCCAGTGCCAGGGGGGCCGACAAGAAGTATCCCTTTTGGTATTTTCCCACCAAGACTCTGGAACTTCTGAGGATTTCTGAGAAATTCTATAACTTCTTTGAGTTCCTCTTTCGCCTCATCAACTCCTGCAACGTCATCAAAGGTAATTTTTGTTTCCCCTTCTACATATACCTTCGCCTTACTCTTACCTATTGCCATGAGACCCTCACCTCCCGCGCCCATTCCCATTCTTCTAAAAAGATATACCCAGAGGCCAACGAATATTAATATCGGGATGATCCAGGAAAGGAGGGTCTTAAACCATGTAACCTCCTGCTTTGCTGTGTAACGTATACCCTTTTCACCGAGCTCTTTGACAATATCAGTATCTTCCATTCTCACGACAAAAAAATCTTTTATTTCCTTAACATGCTTTATTTTTCTTTCATCCTCTTCTTTACGGAGGCTTATGAGGCGATCATGTGCTTCTCCAAGGAGCTTGCCATCTATCGAATCTTTTGTGATCTGAAGGTCATTAATGAGTCCTTCATTGAGGAGCACTTTGAATTCACTATAACTGATAGTGATAATTTTACGGGTAAGGAAATATTGCTGAAGAAGCATTATCAATACGAAAGCAATGATAAAATATATAATACTGAACTGAAACTTTTTCCCCATAATCTTCAGACCTCACGATCTATCACAGAAACAATTTGTTATATTCATACATACCCCGAAACTACCTAAACTTTAGAAAGACCTTGTCAGCGTAACATTTCATCCGCTTGTCTTCTCCATTACCTGGACGTATTTTGCGATTCCGTTTCTTGTGATCAAACCAATTACATCGCCTTTCTCTGTCACTATCAATCTTCCCTTATCTTCATTTATCATGAGTTCGAGTGCTTTCATAGCTTCTTCTTCTCCGGGGATCTCCCACCTTTTATCATGTGGTATAAAGATTTCAGATATCTTGACAATCTTCCACCTTTCCTTTGAAACATCTTTAACCTCTTTTAAGGTAAGAATTCCAAGAAATTTTCTATTATCTATCACTGGAAAGCCACCATACCCATACTTCAGAAAATATTCATTGACCGCAGTATCTATTGTCATATCCGGTGAAATTGACACAATATCTTTTACCATTATGTCTTTCACTTTTATGCCGGTGAGTGTTTCCTGAAGACTTGCCTGTTGATAGCTTGCCTGTGCAGCAGTATAGAGAAACCATCCTATTAACATGAGCCATAAACCACCAGAAAATCCAGTGAAAATAGAAATCAGTCCAAAAATTATAAAAAATAGTGCGATCCGCTGCCCATAACTCGATGCCTTGCGGGTTGCATAAAAAAAGTCATTTGTTTTTCCCCATAAATATGCCCTTGCAACTCTTCCTCCGTCCATAGGGAATCCTGGTATGAGATTAAATGCACCAAGGATGAGGTTCAGCTCTGAAAGGTATGAAAAGAGGGCCTTCACCACATCACTCATGACTAAATTGTAGGCTATAAAAAA
>JAOUJR010000370.1 GCA_029883145.1 Nitrospirota bacterium | reverse complement strand
CTCTTCCTCCTTATACTCTTTAATGCGTGCAAAACTCAAGAGGTTTCCCACAATCCTCTTTGCATGAAGTCCCTGCTTCTCTATGGTCTTTAATAAGTCATATTGTTCGGAATCCTGCGGAGCCTTTTCCAAAAGGAGATCTGTAAAGCCGAGGATTATTGCAAGAGGGTTATTTATCTCATGTGCAACACCTGCAGCCATTGTCCCTACTGCTGCCATCTTCTCAGTGTGATACATCTGCTCTTCTATCTTCTTCCTCACTGTAATATCTCTTGCAATTCCCAGAACAGAAAAGACATTTCCATTTTCATCTAAAAGTCCATTATAGTTCGTACTGAGCCAGTATTTATTCCCGTCCACCTCGACAGGGCATGTGAGCTGTGTGCTTATATTCGTATCAAAAACTTCCTTTATTTTTATAATGTGAAGTTCAGCGCACTCATCAGGGAACAGTTCAATAATATTACAGCCTGAAATCTCTTCAGGTCTTTTCTTGAAAAAATTGTACCCGTATCTGTTCATCGAGGAAATTTTATTTTCCTTGTCAATCGTATAGATAATGTCTCCTGCATTCTCCACAAGTGACCTGTACTGTTCCTCGGATTTTCTGAGTTCTCTCGTCTTCTCTTCTACCTCTTTTTTGAGCGAACTTGACCATCTGAGCATAAGACCCATGATGAATAATCCACCGCAAAGGACACCCAAAATGCCCACACTCTCAAGCAAAACCTGACGAAACTGTATTCCACGAATAGCTCCCTCAACCTCACTTATAGGAGCCACCACACCAACAGACCATATAAGGTTTCGAAGCTCTTTACTGAGATGGATAGGTGCATAGGCTATCAATTTTTTTATCTCACCCTCCTGACCTCTATGCCATCCAGATATATACCAGCTTGTTCCTTCCTCACCTTTTAACATCTTCTCTTTCTGAATCTCATTAATCCTTGTAAAGGATATTGAGGGTCCTCTCCCTTTTCGCGCTTCAAAGGCATTTTTGCCAATAAAATCTCTCACATAGTGATAAAGGAAAGTCCCATTTCTGTCAATCACCCATGCATATCCTGTCTTCCCTGATTGTATTCCCTTTGCAACTTTTTCAGTTAACATTGCGGCATCAACATAAAATATTAAAGCCCCGGAAAATTTGTTTTGCGCTATAGGATGTGCGTCATCTATAGAAACCTGCCAGACAGGTGAAATAATCTTCATGACAAGTCTCTTATGATTATTTCCATAATTCATGTGGACAATATCACTCATCAGAATATTTCCTTTATTGTTCTCTTTCTTTGCCCATTCCAGATAATTTATTTCTTCGGGAGACAGATTTTCAGTACTGTATCCATGATCACCCATTATATGGGCTTTCATATTTTTATTGTCTATGAACCTTATTTCTAAACATCCTTCGTCTTTGATAGTCGAAAAGGTAATCCTCATCCTCCCAACCATCCAGACTAACTCATAGTATTGTATGGCTGGGGAGAGCCCAAGGAGTGATATCTCTCTTTTGAGAACATTAAGGCTGTTCTCTATCTGGCTCGCAGCATGCCGCGCGAGAACCAACTGTTGCTGGTTAAACTCTTCAACCACTACATTCCTGACACCCGTCGCAGACATCCATCCGAGAAACAAAATAATCCCGAGCAAAATCGCGGTAACGATAAGTGTTATTTTTTTGAAATTTTTTGTATAAAAGTCAAGCAATGATGTTAATGTGAAGGTTGATAATCGGCCAAAAGAATCCTTCATCGAAAAACTATAACCCCCTTAAGTTAAGAATGATAGTGAATAATTATAACCAAATGAATCAACAAAGTTAAGACTTGTATATAGTGGATTTGTAAGGGCAGGCTCATATACCTGTCCTTTCCTTCTTAAGGAGTACAGTACTCCACGCAAGACTCTTTAACCACAAAAACACAGCATGGGCTGTATTTTACTACCTTTGGGGTTTCAGCGCCGAGCAGGAATCGCGCTTCTTCATTTAAGCCCCTGGCTCCCATGACGATAAGGTTCATTTTTTCCTTTTCTGCGAAATCCACTATCTCACGGGCTGGTGATGTTCCTTTTAAAAGGACTGTTGTAATTTTATGGGTGCCATAAGATTCAAGCTCTCTCTTTGACTTTTCAAGGAGTTTTTCCCCTCGCCCTGCAAAGCTCTCACGAACGACTTCACGGTCAGAGGGAGAGAGCTCAAGGTCTATATCCGAGAGATGAGGTATTACCGTCATGACATAGATCTCTGCATCATATGGTTTACAAATAAAGGATGCGACCTTGAGACACATCTCTGTATATTTCGAACCATCTATAGGTACTAATACTTTCATTCTTTCCTCCTGTGTTGCTTTTAACCTTTCTAAACTATAGATAACGTAATAAATATTGTTACATTGTCATTGCGAGCCCGAAGGGCGTGGCAATCCCCTTTTCTTGAGATTGCT
>JAOUJR010000369.1 GCA_029883145.1 Nitrospirota bacterium | reverse complement strand
TTTCCTTTCGGTACGCTATAGCCCTTGGCGTGAAGAGCGAACCCCAGCATTGATGAACACGCGTGAGGAGTGTTTTTCTGTTTATGTTCAAGTAGGTATCCTGCTGACCTGCAAAACTGGCACCAGGCAAGTCCTCAGCCGTGGCAGAAGACCTGACAGCCACTGCAACATTTTTTTTCTTTCTCTGTATGCAGAAGCGATCATATGCTTTTAAGATTGAACTTTCTATTTCTTTAGGTATCGGAAGGCTTTCAATCTGTTTTCTGATTCGATTTGACACTCTTTGCAGGGACTCCAGATCATCCGTGTTTATATCAGACAAAAGGGCATCAATTTTTTTGCCAGCACCGGTTTTTTCAAGAAACACCTTGTACGCATAAGCTGTAACAGCAAACCCATTTGGAACAGGCACACCGATCTGACCGTAGAGTTCTCCCAGATTGGCACATTTCCCCCCGACAAGTGGGATGTCTTCTTTATTCAGGTCTTTGAACCAGAGCACAAAATCACGCTTGTTCATTGTAAAAATCCTCCCTTTCCTCTTATCGTAGTTTTCCTCTCTGTCAAACGTTTCATGACTTCCTGCCTGCTTTCTATTATCTTGTTGGCAACTTCCTCAATGGAGCTATTTGTGATGTCTATAACCTGTAATCCTTTTATCTGACTGAATATCCTGTGGCTGTATGCTACTTCTTTTCTAATGTAATTCATGTCAGTATAATCAGTGGTTCCTGCATATTTAAGCCTCTTTAGTCTGATAAAAGCAAGTCTCTCCGGAGAAATAGTAAATCCTACTTTTTGAATTTTTAATGTAAAGACCTCATCGGGTGGTTTTACACCATCAATAACAGGCACGTTCGCCACTTTCAGACTATTGTTACATGAAAGATAAAGACTGGTAGGGGTTTTGGAGGTTCTTGAGACGCCAAGTATGATAAGATCTGCATGTTCCAATGTATCCACGTTTTGTCCGTCATCATGTCTTAAGGTAAAGTCTATAGCTTCAGCAAGACGGATCGATTCTTCACTAATCCCTTTTAATAACCCGGGACTCAATACCGGGATCAGGTTCCAGAGCTTTCTTATCCGGTCAAGGAGCGGGCCAAGAAGGTCAATGGTAAACACATTCATAGTACGCTTTTCTTTGCGAATTAATGTCCTGAGTTCCTGTGAGACCAGGGAGTAAGCAACAATGCCGTCCACTGCCTTAGCCTGAGACAGGATTATCTTTATCTGTTCCTTCGTCTTGATATAAGGGAATTTCTTAAAGGTAGGCTTTATCTCTTTGAATTGCACCAGTACCGCATTCATTACCATCTCAGCGGTGATTCCTGTTGCATCAGAGACGATGAATACTTGCACATTTTTTTTGGATGAAGTCATGGTTTGATGACCTCTCAGTAGCGATAAATAAGCATACCACATGACGAAATCCTTGACAATAGGAGTCCGTTGATATAAATGCAGATGAAGTACATAAGGTGTGTGGCATTGTATGATGAATGAGTCAGCTATTGACAATTTCATATCATGATACTATGATATGATTATTAATCAATTAAAGAGATCGGAGGTGAATTATGTCTTCAAATGTTGCGACTAATATAAGGCTTCCCGAGGAGGTCTTAAAGGCGCTTAAGTATAAGGCTATAGAAGAGAAAAAGAGTGTAAATCAGCTTATACGCGAGGCAATAGAGAGGGCTCTCGTTATTGCTCCTCAGCCTGAAAGGCAAGCAAAAGATCCTTTTCAAGATGTTATCGGAATTGCAAGGTCCGGTATTAAAGATGGCTCTACAAAACATGATCGCTATTTATACGGGAAAAAGAAATGAGGATATTTATAGACACAGGAGCATTTATAGCCCTTATAGATGCAGGTGATGAGAATCATAAAGCAGCAAAGACCTTCTACAAAAGCGCAATCGAAAAAGGGACAAAATTTGTTACAACAAACTTTGTTGTCTGCGAGACAATGAACTATCTGAGTGCAAGGGTATCACACGATGTTTCTGTTATCTTCAGAGAAAATCTTAAGAAAAGTAGTTTTATTGAGATAATAACTATAACTCCTTTTGTAGAAGATTCAGCCTTTAACATTTTCAAACAATACGCAGACAAAGATTTTAGTTTTACAGACTGTACAAGCTTTTCAGTTATGAAATCTCTCAAAATAAACAGGTCATTTGCCTTTGACAAACATTTTGAACAATATGATAATTTTATCCGTTTACCCTGAATTACTTCAGCCACACAATACTAAAAAGGTACATTTCCCTTTATGGGGATTACGTAATAACCAGGAGAAACTTTATAATTCTCTAAAAACAACAATAGTGATGATTTATCCGCAGAAGATGAATCCTGCATGAGTTCAAGAGTCAGATCCATAACATTTTTCTTAATATTCCCCTTAACCCTTGCATAGATACCATCACCCTGTAAAGACAAAGAACTGATGTG
>JAOUJR010000368.1 GCA_029883145.1 Nitrospirota bacterium | reverse complement strand
AGCTAAACGGTACGACTGACATCTTTATATACCCTGACTACAGATTTAAGGTTGTTGACTCCTTAATCACTAATTTCCACCTCCCGAGATCTACACCCCTCCTGTTAACATCTGCATTCTGCGGCTGGGAAAACCTGATGAAAGCATATGCGGAAGCTATTTCGAGAAGATATAGATTTTTCTCATATGGTGATGCTATGCTTATCGTATAATTTATGAAAAAGACTGATTTAAAAGAAAAATCATCAGTTCTTATTATTGGCAGAGGATTCATTATCGTAGCGATATTTATTACATCCTCGCTCAGTTTTACACTTGGATATTTCGTAGGGAAAAGCGGGCATTCTCGTGTTGAAAATCAACAGTTTTCCCCTGCTCTCCAGGAACGAATTGAACAGAAAAACATAGCTCCTGAGGCCAAAGATGCAGTTTCCCAACAATCAGAACAACCTCAAAAGACATTACAACCTGAAACTCAACACACTCAAGAAACCAGTTTAGCTCAAGAAATAAAAAAACCTATAGAAACTAAACCAACTCAGGAAACCGCAAAAGTTCATGAAACCAAAGAGACTGTAAAATCTAAGGGAAAAACAAAAACTCCTCAAAAAATAAAATACACAGTTCAGGTAGGCGCATTTACGGATGCATCAGAAGCAGATGCCCTTAAGACAAAACTCAATAAAAAGGGCTATAAGGCATATGTGACCCAATCAGAGTCGAAAAATGACAAAAAGCTGTTTAAAGTCAAAATAGGAGAATTCAATACCAAGAATAAAGCTGAGTTACTGTCTATAAAAATAAGAAAGACCGAAGGCCTTCAGACATTCTCAACATTTAAGACTGAGAAGGAGGACGTACGGTAACGTTAGAGATTGAACTTGACAGCGAAAAAGAAGCACATTTTCTTTATGGCGGGCTCGATAAAAATCTGAAGATAATAGAGGAAACTTTAGGCATCACTGCCTCGTATAGAGGAAATAAAATATTCCTGCAGGGTGATAATAAATCCGTGGAAGAGGCTGAAAGAATCATCCAGGATATCCGGGCAATAAGCTCCGATGGTTATACACTCAGTCCTGAAGATATACGTTATGGAGCGAAGTGTGCATCGGAAGGCGAATATACATCGCTCAGGAACCTTTTCTTGAACAATATCCCTGTATCATCAAAAAAACGATTTATCATCCCAAAAACAGAAACCCAGAAAAAATATATAGATGCCATAAAAAGTTTTGACATGGTTATTGGCATAGGTCCTGCGGGCACAGGCAAGACATATATTGCAATGGCAATGGCGGTAAATGCCTTACTGAAAAAACAAATAAGCAGGATCGTTCTTGCAAGACCAGCTGTCGAAGCCGGAGAAAAACTCGGTTTTCTGCCCGGTGATATGTATGAAAAAGTAAGCCCTTATCTCAGGCCGCTCTATGATGCGCTCTTCGACATGATGGAAGCTGAAAAGGTGAGCAAGCTCGTAGAGCGCGGAATTATAGAAATCGCACCACTTGCATTCATGAGAGGAAGAACCCTGAATGACTCATTCATAATACTTGACGAGGCGCAGAACACCACGTCAGAGCAGATGAAAATGTATCTTACAAGGCTCGGATTCAATTCCAAGACAGTAATTACAGGAGATATCACACAGGTAGACCTTCCCTCAGGAAAGACCTCAGGCCTTATAGAGGTAGCGCGGATACTCAGTGACATTGAGGGTATCAAATTCATCTATTTCTCGGAAAAAGACGTGGTAAGGCATAGACTCGTCCAGGAGATTATAAAGGCATATGAAAAATATGAAAAACGGGACCAGCAAGAGTGAAGTAAAAAGAGGCGTTGCGAAGAGCGAACCCCGACCTCCTCTCATCAGTAAACAGGATATGCCGAGGATCGCAATCTTTTTCATCTCCAGCTTACTCTCTGCATTTTTCATACTGGAAAAAATAGACGCACAACATTTGATTGGCGGATTCCTCGTTTCATCTCTTCTCCTGTTCATCCTCTACAGAGACATAATGCGGTACAAGCCTGCATATATGAAAAAAGACAGTATGCTATTACTTCTCTGTCTCATACTCATATTCACCCTGTTCATGGGAAAATTATTCAGTTACCTGCTTCTTGGTCTCTCTAAAGGCATTGGCTCAATCCCGATTGAGAGCGCTATATTTGGAATGCCTTTACCCGCAGGGGCTATGCTTGTCACACTTCTTTTAGACTTTCATACTGCAATTATTTTCTCATTTACGGTGAGTATTCTTACAGGTCTTTGGCTTCATGATGCAGCCTTAACCCTCTATGTATTTGTGGGAAGTCTTATTGCAGCATTTAGCGTGATACGGTGTAAAAAGCGGTCTGCGCTCATCCTGGGAGGTCTCTATGTCATTGTGGTGAATATAGTGACCGTTATCATAATATTTCTATTCGACGGGGAACTCTTTACCACAAAAGCTGTTTCATC
>JAOUJR010000367.1 GCA_029883145.1 Nitrospirota bacterium | reverse complement strand
GTATCGGGCGAGATTTAGGAACGTCTTTGATAAACAAGGCACCTTGCTCTGTATTGGTGGTGAGGAGCTAATGGTCTCCTTCGCACTTACAGGGGTAGGGCAGGTTGTAATTCGTAGTCCGTTGCTCTATCCAACTGAGCTATGGGCGCATTTATTTATATATATTAACAGAACTGCTTTGCTATTACTCATTACTCACACATCCTGGTATGTATTAAAATCTTTAATTAGGCACAGTAAAATTCCACATGTAAAAGGGTGACATCTCGAAACTAAAGGTTGCTGGACTTGTTCCAGCAGGCACCACTACTGTATAAACAGTGTATTGACCAAAAGGTATCGCAGATCGTGCAGAAGTAAAGACGACTTCATCTATTGGACCTGCAGTTGCCGTTTTCCATGCGGTAGGTGAAGCAATATTTAGTGGTATAAGATTATTATCAGGAGTGAAGAGTTCGATTTTAGCAAATCCGGGTATCTGTACTCCTACATAAATGTCGACATTGGCTGCGAACTCAGAAAAGGCCACACGCGCTGTTGTAGTCCCTGTTGACAGATCACCTACACCTATTGGTCTTGCAGTTGACGGGACAGAAGATTTTACAGGATCAATCATATAGGAGTAAGTTATAATAGTAGAACCTGCGGGTAAAGGTATAGGATCAGATTCACCTGTCCACCCAGCAATTCTTGCCAACAACCACCACATTGCTTTTCCTTTATTATCACAACTTTCATAAGTCGTATGACCGCACGGGTTATTCCAATTACCGCCTCCCCAGTGAGGATGCTCACGAGGTATGCTTTGACCTGCACATGTACACCATAATGGGGAAGTATAGGTACTTAATTCTCCGGTGTACCAAGCATCAAGGTCGCTAAAATCAAATAATACCTTATTATTTTCTCTTGCAAATATTCGCAACTCTTCATTAAATAAGTGGCGGTTGCAACCTGGGCAATCATTTTCTTGGGCATGACCTGTCATATAAACGAAAGTGACCTTGGGGTATTTTTGTTCCAATGATTGCATAGCGACAATATAATCATTAAACAAGCCTCTCCAGTTGGTACCTCCTGGTTGTCCACACCAGCCATACATGACAACGTTAATCTCAGGATTGCTGCTCAAAGCTCCCTGCACCGTAGGCAGAAAATCTCCTGGATCATATGTATCGCTTCTATCACGTATACAAAGTGCTCCTTCTTCTTCCGGCAGACTCCAGCCAGTTGCAACACTATATTTGGACCCATACTGAGACTCTATTCTCAGTAAACCGTTTATAATTTGAGCACCATGTGACGTATGCCCGAAATACACTTTTGTGTTCTTTTTTACCTGTTCTATCCAATAATCCGAAATCTGTGATAAATCGGTATTGGTGTGATTAATTATTATCTCTCCTGAACAGATAACAGATTCATTCAAAGAAATAAGTATGGTGAGTACACTAAAAAATAAAATTATGGTGAGCTTTTTCATGGCGCACCGTTTAATCACTTCTTGGCGATTCCTTCTTTCAGAATAAGGTTATATCTTTCATGTGTGAGGGGATGTACTGTTGGTAACTTGGAAAAGAGCCATCCCCATTTTTTTCCAGAAGCGGGGAATATTTGCTTATCTTCCTCAAATACCCTAATCTCAACAGCCGGATTGTTAGGTTTGTTTGATATTGAAGTCAAAAGAGATCCCTCTATTTTGAAATCCGGTAAAAATTCTCCTACATACACCTTAAGGTTAGAATTCGGAATTTTAAAATCACTATTCAGATTTATAATGTACTCTTGCGTTTTCTTTGAAACCTTATCTTCAACGATAATTTTTACTGCACTCCATTTCCCCTTGACCGATTCGGGAATGACTACTTGTTTTTCACCTCCCTGGGATGGCATGCCATGCCCTGGAACTGTCTGCTGTGCCTCTGGTGATATCGGTCCTTGCATTATGGGACCCTGTGTTGTTGGTTCTGTTGTTTTCGGAATAGGAGGCTGTGTTTCCTTGTTCTTGCATGCATTTACAGAAATAACCAAAACAAAAATCATTGTTAATGCTAAAATCTTTTTTTTCATTTAACTCTCCATTTGTCTGTTGCAGTCATAAAGTTAATAGTTATCAGGTAAATACTTTTTAACTTTTTACTGCTTCTCTTTCTCTTTACTATTAACTTTTTAATTGTTACTTTTCGCTGTCGTTCATGGCGGAGAGGCAGGGATTCGAACCCTGGGTGAGATTTTACTCCCACAACCGCTTAGCAGGCGGCTGCCTTCGACCAGCTCGGCCACCTCTCCAAAGAATTTATTATACTAACAGCTTAAATTGGACTTTGTAAACCCCGTAAGAATGCCCCTTTTTTAACACAGTGATGGTGCAATGATAAGAATTTCTGCTTTTCATATGGCATAATGCCCTTGCGAAATTCTAACGGGGTAAAGGAGAGGACCGTTACCTTTTCTGTATTAATTTA
>JAOUJR010000366.1 GCA_029883145.1 Nitrospirota bacterium | reverse complement strand
GGTCCATGCCTGGTAACCAGAGAACTTTTCCCCCTGACATTCTTTTCCATCTGCAAAGAATATCCTGGAGTACAGTATTAAGGGCATGACCCATATGAAGAGAGCCTGTGATGTTCGGAGGGGGGATAACAATGCAGTAAGGATTTCCTTGAGAAACAGGGTCTGGACTGAAGTAGTCCTTTGAGACCCAAAATCCATACCAGCTTTCTTCTATTCCCTTAGGACTGAAGCCTTTTTCTAAAATTCTGACCTTACCCTCTCTATCTCTTTAGATATCATTGTCTCTGCAAGGTCAGGTACGGTTTCCCAGATTACCTTTTCAACCTCTTTTGAAAGGGATTCAAGGGAACCTTTTAACATCTCCTTGAGCATCCTCTCAACAAGGTCAGGTGCAACTTCCCATAGTATTTTCTCTACGGAATCCTTCATAAAAGGCATAAGCGAAGAAAGCATAGTTTCTTTTAAATCAACCGAGGATAATAACGAGGATAATCTCTCATGAACGGCCTTTTCAAACATCTCTTTAAACTCATCTTTTGATGGAAGCTCAACTTCCGGAATGATTGCTTGCGGAGGGACAGCCTTCTCAATTTCATGCGGGATGATTTCTTCGGGTGGTGGTGCTAAGGCTTCAATTGTTGCACCTTTATACTCTGCAGCCTCAAATACTTCTGCTGTGCCAACATCCACTTTCTCTTCTTCAGGCCATTCTTCAACCTTTGGAATCTCTTCCAGTTTCCAGAGTTCCTCTTCAGCAGCTTCCTCCGCTACACTCACTGCCTCAGCTTCAGCAATGCCCTCAACCTCTTCTTCTTCACTTGATATCATAAGGGCCACATTAATCTTGCTTATCAATTCTTGTGATTCAAATGGTTTTATCACATAATCATCTGCACCGGCCTGTTTTGCGAGCTCTTCATCAATCGGTTCAAATGCTCCTGCAAGGAGTATCACCGGTATATTATGTATGGCAGGGTCCTTTTTTATCTTTTCACAGAGTTGATAACCGTTCATCTTAGGCATCTCAATATCAGCAAGGATAATATCAGGTTTAAAAGAAGACACCACAGCCAATGCTTCGTCGCCGTTATTGAAAGCCTTGATTTCAAAATCTTCCTCTGCAAGGATAAGTTCAACTACTTTTTGTATGGTTATACTATCATCTGCAAGAAGCAGTTTTTTTGCCACATTTCACCTCACAAGTCTCTAAGTCATTATTGGAATTTTATTAATAAGTACCGAAAAAGTCAAGGGTTTTCATTCAGGCTTTTTGAGTAAAGTTCCTTCTTGCTCAATCCATAGGACTCAGCAATTTTTTTCACAGCCTCTTTTCTTCCAAAACCTTTTTTCATTAATGATCTCACTTCTAAAATGACATCATCCGTTACACACCTCTTCTCCTCTGCCCTGCCTTCTACCACAATTACATACTCTCCTGCTATTGTTGATTTTTTAAGTTTTTGTGCTATTTCCGAGAGATTGCCTCTAAAAGTTTCTTCGTAAAATTTACTCATTTCTTTTATAACAGCTGCCTTTCTATACCCGAATACTTTCTCTATATCTGAAAGTGTTTCAAGAATCCTGTGCGGCGCTTCGTAAAAAATGAGTGTCCCTGTTTCGAGTACCAAATCTGTAAGTACCTTTCGGCGCTGGCTTTTATTGTGAGGAAGAAATCCCATAAAGGTAAAGCCATGTGTTGACAGTCCTGATACAGAAAGCGCAGCAATCAATGCTGATGGTCCAGGTATAGAAATAACATTGATACCTTCCTCTATTGCTTTTTTTATGAGTACTGTACCTGGATCAGATATCCCGGGAGTCCCGGCATCTGAGACGAGTGCAACAGACTGTCCTGAATGAAGTCTTTCAAGAACTTGTGTGGATTTCACCTTCTCTTTTGCTCCCCAGTAGCTTATCAATGGCTTTGAAATCCCGTAATAGGAGAGGAGTTTTTGTGTACGTCGTGTATCTTCTGCAGCGATAATATCCACTTCCTTGAGAATACGCAATGCCCTGAGGGTAATATCTTCAAGGTTACCTATTGGAGTTGAAACTATATAGAGATTGCCTTTCACTCAATCTTCAGTAGTTTCCTGAGTCGCCTGTCAGCTTTGACGATCTCATCAACATCATCACCGGTAATTTCCCATGTATATTCGTTTTTTGCTGAACGCTTTAGTTTTATCTTTGCAGGTTTCTTAGACTTTATTTGCTGAATTTCAGTCTGCTTCTTAAACTGAAGGTTTTTACTCTCTTCAGAAAAAGCAGAACTAAAAATAAAAAAAGTAATAATCACAGACAAGGCGATTAAGTGAATGACCTTTCTTTTCATCAATAGTTGAGCCCCCTTTCCGGCTTGAGATCTTTTATGTTTGTCACTAACCATCCAAGGTCATAAGAGGAGCCGCAGTGAGGACATATAAGACCAATTTTCATTTTACCCTTTACTTTCTTAAAAAAAACATGA
>JAOUJR010000043.1 GCA_029883145.1 Nitrospirota bacterium | reverse complement strand
AAAAACAAAAGCTTTTCAAAAGCATCTGAGGAACTTCATCTTACACAGCCAACCATAAGTGACCATATCAGGTCACTGGAGGAAGAATTGAGCTGCAAACTATTTGACCGGTTGGGCAGAACAATCATTCCTACCAGAGAGGCTGAGGTATTATACAGCCATGCAATGGAAATTATAGAAAAAGCTCACACGCTCAAAGAGGCTATCGGGCAATTCAAGAAAGAGGTCACCGGTGAGTTGATTATTGGTGCAAGCACAATCCCGGGCACATACTTACTGCCTTCCCTGATGGCAGCATTCCAGAACAGATTTCCATCCGTTTCATTTCAGATTCTTATATCTGATTCAAGGGGCGTCGTTGACAGAATTTCAAAACAAGAATTGCTTCTGGGAATTGTAGGGGCAAAGCTCGGTAATGAACAGATACACTATATACCTTTAGTGGAAGATGAGCTCATCGTCGTCTCTTCACCTTCTTTGATAAAAAGCAACAGGATACCATTAAAGGAGCTCATCAAGTTCCCCATGGTCTTACGAGAGGAAGGTTCGGGGACACGAAGAGAGACAGAAAAAATCTTAGAAGGCAAAGGAATCTCTCTTGAGAGCATTAAAATCGCTGGTATTTTCGGTTCTACAGATGCAATAAAACAAGCGGTAAAAGCAGGAATGGGATTTTCTATACTGTCAAAGTTTGCGGTAATTGATGAATTAAAACAGAGGATACTCAAAGAAATAAAACTTACAGATATCCATATGAAAAGAAATTTTTATATTATCACCCACAAAAAAAGGACACTCCCTCCGGCATATGCCGCATTTTTAAATCATATCACTGCTGAATCAAAAAATATCTGAATCCATACTACATTAATAGCTCACTCACGTAAATGCTTTTTAAGTCGTCATTGTCTACGACTCATAGAGCGAGCCCCAATTTGTCGGGGCATGGCAATCTTTAAATTTAGATATTTAGATTGCTTCGTTTCACTCGCAATCACATTTGAATTAACGCATTTGACGTTAAAGCTGGCTACTAACCCTAATAAACAATTACCTATACGTTCTGCTTTATATATAGATATTTGCTATTTGACATATTGATTATGTCTATACTACTTTAAACTCTATCTTGGTATCTAAGCTAAAGGGAGGCAATAAAGGCACAATGGACAAGATCATTGAAGGGATGAAAGACTTCGAAAGTGCCATTGATCACGGGTAATGAGGGAGAAGTAATCATGTCCTATCTTAAGAGTTTCTTTGGAACCCGATGGGGTATTATTTTGGTGGGCGCATTTATCGGTGTTTTTGCTGCATTGCTTCAGAAGTGGGGTAACCCGCCGAACATGGGGGTCTGTGTCGCCTGTTTTGAAAGGGATATAGCCGGGGCATTAGGGCTACACAGGGTAGATGTAGTCCAATACATTCGCCCGGAGATTATTGGTTTCGTTTTTGGATCATTAATCTCTGCCTATATCTTTAAAGAATTCCGACCGAGAGTCGGTTCGGCCCCTGTTGTCCGTTTTATTTTGGGTTTTTTTGCCATGATTGGAGCCCTCGTTTTTCTGGGATGCCCATGGCGAACCCTGCTCAGGCTCTCTGCAGGGGATGGAAATGCAATTCTTGGACTCTCAGGTCTTATTGTTGGAGTAGGAGTGGGGGTTGTATTTCTTAAAAAAGGTTATAACTTAGGGCGGAATCAGGTTACTTATTCTTCTGTGGGCTGGCTATTACCATTAATTATGGCCTCCCTGTTCGCCTTCCTTGTCTTTGCACCACTGATGGGTGACGGCGGAAAGTCTGGCCCTATCTTTTTAAGTGCTAAGGGGCCTGGCTCAATGCATGTACCAATAGTTATTTCCTTGATTATAGGATTGGCCATAGGATTTCTGGCACAAAGGACACGTTTTTGTACAATGGGAGCAATTCGGGATGTTATTCTCATTCGGGACTTTCATCTTGCAAGTGGTGTCCTGGCGTTACTTGTAGCAGCTTTTTTAACGAATCTTATTCTCGGCCAATTTCATGCCGGATTTCAAGGACAGCCCATTGCCCATACTAACCATATCTGGAATTTTGGTGGCATGGTTCTGGCAGGGCTTGCCTTTGCCCTTGCTGGTGGCTGTCCTGGACGGCAGCTTTTTCTCGCAGGTGAAGGAGATGGTGATGCAGCCATGTTTGTCTTAGGCATGATTATCGGTGCAGGCTTTTCCCATAACTTCTCCTTGGCAAGCTCTCCCGCTGGTGTCGGGCTTTATGGGCCGGCAGCAGTAATCATCGGTCTTTTAATATGTTTATTTATAGGTTTTACAATGAGGGAAAAAGTTGAATAGAGGAGGCTATTATGAGTGAACAACTTGATGCCAGAGGGCTTTCTTGCCCTCAGCCAGTTATATTGACCGAGCGGAAAATCGAGGAGCTCAAAAGCGGCAATTTTGAGGTATTGGTAGATACAGATACTGCTAAGGAAAATATTAGCCGATTGGCCAGGAACAAAGGCTGGGAGATAGAAATTATACCCCAAGGTAGGGAATACCAACTCCTTCTTAAAAAGGAATAACAAGTGCTTTTGCCAAAAATTTTTAAGAGAGACCGCTCGAAAAAGGAGAAGAAAAAAACAGATAGGGGATTTCTGGTTTTTCAGAATACAAGCGAGGTTATTCGTGCTGAGGCTATTCTGAAGAAGGAAGGATGGGACGTCCGTGTTATGGGGCCACCTCCAGAGCTTAGAACCGGTTGTGATTTAGTTGTTGAATTTCCCTTGGTTGAACAGCTCAATATCTTGAGAATTCTTGAGGCAAAGATGACATCTCCTCTTGAGGTAGTGCCAGTCGAGAGCCATCTCCTTAAGCCTGTTGACCTTCTCCACATCAAGGATTTCGGAAAATATCTCATGGTGAGGGCAGCCAATATGAAATTAACAGTAGATAAAGAGACATTTAGAATAGTAAATATATCGGGTGGAGGTTGTCCTGATGTCCCTTATGTAGCTAATAGGTTGGTGGGACAAACTTTAAGGGAGGCGCCCTCTCCAAAGGAGGTAGGACATACGTTATGCGCATATTGTTTGTATTTGGCCTATGAGGAGGCACAAAGGAAATGCTCTGTCTAATCGGCACCATCCCTCTGAAGGGTCTGCCCGTTCTTTCGGGTGAGATTATCAAAAATGATCATAATGTAACTATAGGCAAAGACTCCTTCCCCATTCATCGTGGCTTTCAGTCCATGATAACTGCTGCAGCCATGGTTTGTTCAGAAATGGGGCTTCCTCCCCCTGTCGGGTTCACAGTAGGTGACATCGGTCTGGGAGATGGAAGCCGGAAACTTTATAGTTATCTTAAGGATAACCTCTTAGATATCCCCGCAAAGATTTTTACATTCCATTATCTCATGCCAGATGTCTTCTGGCATGATAAACTCCTATGGACAATTGAAAAGATATCAGAAAAACCTATTCTCATTGCTGATGCAGGCTATATGTATGTGGCTAAAATGAGCGGGTTTGCTCCTTCCTATGACCTTTTTACACCCGACATAGGTGAACTGGCATTTTTAGCAGATGAGAAAGCCCCTCATCCCTTCTATACTCGTGGTTTTATCCTGCAGGAAGAACATAATGTGATACCTCTCATTAAAAGGGCATTTGAGTGTGAAAATGCTGCCAAGATTTTACTGGTAAAAGGGATTAAGGACTATATTTGCGCCCATGGAGAGATAACAGGTGAGATTGACAAACCCAATGTGGAATCACTGGAGCCCATTGGTGGAACAGGTGATACCCTTACAGGGATCGTCTCTGCCCTGATCCACGGAGGATACCCGATAGAGGAGGCCTCAATCCTCGGAGCCAAGATCAACCGCCTGGCAGGACAGCTTGCCCAACCTACTCCAGCCACACAGGTCTCAGAAATCATAAAGTACATTCCGTCTGCCTTACGAATTGTCTTAAAAGAAAACGAGAAGAAGTTATCTTAGTATCAACCTTAGAACCTTCTTCTAATACGGATGCGTCCCGGGGATTACCTCTTTCTGGAATTTTCCTTCAATCTTTTTCTTAAGGTCTTCAACGTCAATCGGGCATTTTGCAGTCTGTGTAGCCTTCATTAAACAGGTTCCCAGATGAATTGCATCAAAATCCCTGTCATATAATTTACCCATATCCATCATGAGTGCAACCTTCGGCATTATCACACCAGGACAACCACCACAATCATCCATACCAAACAACTCTACCTCATAGTCCTTCCATCTCTCGTATTCACCTGCTCTTTCTGCTATTCCCTTAAAACACTTCATACAGCCACCAACACAACTGATACCCTTAACGTTTTTGCATGCTATTATTGCCAACCTTTTCTTAGCCATAGAACCCCCTCCTAAAAACCAAAATGATATGTTTGGGTGTAGATTATCATAAGAAGTATTTCATTACAATAATGGCGAACACTTGAATTAGTTTAAAAATCATAAAGAGAGAAACTTAACAGATTGTAAAACGATTAATAAAGGGGTTGCATACACAGATAATGCAAAATCCGATATGTTTGTAGTTAATGAGGTAAAAGGTAATCAGCGATTCTCTTCATAGATCTTCTTCACCTCTTCAAAGGAAGGACTTACCTTTATAATGCCGTTGATGTCCATTAACGGCAATCGAAAACTTCCCTTTATATCTGCTTTTCCCCGTTTATCCTTTATCTCACTCTGGTTGTTGCTATTATCTATATTCTTATAGGTATAGGGAATCCCTGCGTTATCTAAATTTTTCATCATTCGTGTACATAAACTACAGGTCTTCCTGCCGTAAAGTATGATCTCTCCAAAGGCTTCCCCTGCAATAGTGCCTAAAAAAACGGATAAAAGTACCAATATAAGAAATGCTCTGAGATTAACAAATTTTTTCATTTCATATTCCCTCTTGATTTTTATTTAATGTATCCACTCAAAATATACGTGACTTTTCTCTCGAGGTCAAGAAAAACTTACTATGGAATCTTTACGGAGGCTATTGATAAAGGTCAGGTGAATGTATAATACATCATGCTGAAAAGTGATACAAAAAATGCAATCAATTAAAGATAGGCAATACTAACAAGATGGAAGCAATAAAGAGGCCCAATAAATATTTTCAGGAGGCATTATGAAATATCAAATAGGGAAGACCGGAAGAGTTGTGGTTGCAAGGTTTGAAGACGGTGAGGATGTTCTTGAAAAGATTAATGATATTGTTAAAAAAGAGGATATACGAAGTGCTGTTTTTCATCTCATCGGCGGGATGAAGAAGGGCAAGATTGTTGTTGGCCCTGAAAAGGAAGAACTCCCACCCACCCCTGTATGGAAGGAATTGGGAGAAAGTCATGAGGTTTTAGGTATCGGTACTCTATTCTGGCAGGGAGATGAACCAAAGATTCATTTCCACGGTGCCTTCGGGAAAAAGGATATGGTGAAGGTTGGCTGCCTTAGAGAGATATCAGAGACATTCCTTGTCCTGGAGGCTGTTATTGTAGAGATAGAAGGAATTAAGGCTCAGAGAGAGTTTGACCCGGCATCAGGGCTCACGCTTTTGAAACTGTAGAGATAACGCACCTGAGAGTAAATGTAAAGCCCAAAATAATTCATATGGCTTAGTTACACTTGTGTAACTTATCAGATTATTAGTAACATAATTTGACTTTTGTGCAACTATAATTAAAAAATTGCACAAGACCCTATCAGGAGCAGATATTGACCATTCGTGAGCAGACAGAAGAGATAGAAAGAAAAATCCTTCACCCAAGGGCTTGTCTGAGCTCCCGGAGCAAAGGTAGGATGAGACATGAGAAAGAAGGCGTAATAAGGACAGGCTTCCAGAGGGATAGAGACAGGATTATCCATTCCAAGTCGTTCAGACGTTTGAAACATAAGACACAGGTTTTCCTTGCACCAAAAGGAGACCACTATAGAACACGGCTTACCCATGTACTTGAGGTATCACAGATCGCAAGGACAATTGCGAGGGCGTTAAGATTAAATGAGGATTTAACAGAAGCAATCGCATTGGGTCATGATTTAGGCCATACACCATTTGGACATGCTGGTGAGGCAGTTTTAAGGGAGATTCATCCAGGAGGATTTGACCATTACAAACAGAGTCTCAGGGTAGTAGATTTACTTGAGCATAATGGCAAAGGATTAAATCTTACCCATGAGGTAAGAGATGGAATCGTGAAGCACTCAAAGGGCAAGGGCTTGATTATACCTGAGAAGAAGAGTGAACGAGCAGACACACTTGAAGGTCAGGTGGTGCGTGTCTCTGATATCATTGGATATGTGAACCATGACCTCGATGATGCACTGAGGGCAGAGGTGATTAAGAAATCAGATCTCCCGAATAAGATTATCAAAGTCCTTGGCGATACGCATTCTAAAAGGATAGATACAATGGTGAAAAACCTTATTTATCGTTCGAAGGAGACAGACTTAGAGGAACTCTGCATGAGTGACGAAATATCATCAGCCATTTATTTACTCAGGGATTTCCTCTATGAACGTGTGTACGAAAGCGATAAAATAAAAAAGGAATTTCAAAAGGCAAAAAAGATTTTACGTGATCTCTATGACTATTACCTTGATTATGTGGAAGAAATATTTATTGATATTCCAAAAGAAGAAAAAATTAAGAAGCATCGTGTGGTATGTGACTTCATTGCAGGGATGACAGACAGATTTGCTCTCATGACCTATGAGAGGCTTTTCATGCCGCAACAATGGACAGTGCTTTGATTTCGGTCATGATTAGAAGGCAGAGAATAACCGTTTTAAACCTCCTCTTTGAATGTTGATCATTAAGAAATGGTCTATGACCTTTCTTGACTGAAAATACTAAGAAAGGTGAAAATATTTATTAGTATTAAGACAAGCGAACTGCCAGGCGGCAAGACCGCAGGGTATCGAATATGAAACAAAATTTATGATGTCATTGCGAGGAGTCCCGAACACTTTCGGGATGACGAAGCAATCTCAAAGAAAAGATTGCCACGCTTCGCTCGCAATGACAATGGAAACACTGTAACAAGCTACAGGGAACTATTAAGTTAAATAGGGAAGGATTCTGGAGATAAGAACAATGGATTTCTCAACGAATGATACGGGAGCCAGGAATAAATGGATCATCGAAACAGTAGAGAAAGGGTTTGTTGGCGAATATGCATCCCTTGTTCTTGAGTCAAAAGAGAAGGTTCATATAGCCTACTATGATTATATCAATGGTGATCTAAAACATGCAGAAAGCGGACCTAACGGCTGGATTATAGAGAAGGTGGATCAGGAAGGAACTGTGGGTCAATTTCTATCAACAGCAAAAGGTGAAGGAGGGAAAATTTATATCAGCTACAGGGATCAGGGAAAAAATCGATTAAAAATGGCAGCATTTGATGGGAACAGATGGACAATTGATGTAGTAGACAATGAGCCATTCGCAAGTCTTGATACCTCAATATTTGTTGACACTCTGGAAAGGGTCTATATCAGCTATTATAATTTCAGCGAGGGGTATCTTAAGCTGGCTACCAGGGATAAGGATCAATGGAAAATAGAGATAGTAGATGACGGACAGAATCAATCGAATGCTGTCGGAGGATTTTCTTCTCTCAAAGTGGATTCAAGTGGTCGTATTCACATCAGTTACATAGACAGTGTGAACGGCTTCTTAAAATATGCAGTAAAAGAAAATGATACCTGGAAGATCGAAGTTGCCGATGACGAGGGATCTGTGAGCAATTTTACCTCACTTGCCCTTGATAAAGAGGGGAATCCTTACATTAGTTATACGGTTGATAAAAGACCAAATAAACCTGACCTCTGGCTTGCGAAAAAGGTCGGAGGTAAATGGATAGTCGAGCTCGTTGACACTGCAGAAATTGTAGGGCAGTTTAGTTCCATAGTGGTAGATCCGCATTCCAATATCTACATAAGTTATTCGGCTGGAAAGAGACTAAAATTAGCAAAGAATATTCAGGGTCTCTGGAACTTTGAACTCGTTGACCCTGATGGTACAATACAGTATACTTCTCTTTCCATAGATGCAGACGGGATGCCTCATATTGCATATTATGATAAGGACAGCGGCGTCAAATATGCTCATAAGATATAATAGATATGGATGAAAAAACAAAAAAATTGTATAAGAAAAGGGGCAAATAATGAAAAAAATTCCGGAGTTCAAAACAGAGGAAGAAGAAATAAAATTTTGGGAAACACACTCAATTGCCGACTACTGGGATGAGCTTGAAGAGGGCAAGGAGATTTTTAAGAGGCCGAAGCTTACACCTGTTACCCTGAAATTCGACCCGCTTGTGCTGAAAAAAATTAAAATGCTTGCTCGTAAAAGAGGTATCTCCTATAACTCATACATACGATATCTGGTTGCAAAGAGTGTTGAAAAAGAAATGATTCCCGCAGGCCGTTAATACATTGCTATTTTTGTTTATCTTCTGATTTCTTCCTCTTTTAAGATTGATAGCCTTTTTCAACTGGTGAGTTTGTCTTGGTAGGGATCGTTGCATTTGTTGCCTTTGTTGTCTTCGGCTCAATGTCCCTTGATGTCAATTTTCTCTCTTTTTTACTTAAGTTAGGGTGATGGTCTCTCCTCTGCTGTAAAGAGTACACATAGAAAGCAACGTCTGCAACAGTACCAACCTCTGTTATGTATTTCCTGAAATGTTGTAGCAACAGCCTTACTTTAATTGTAAACATTACTTTCGCAAATTGCCAGGTAAGCTTCCTTCTTGTTATCCTCACCCACGATGCACTTTCACGACCTGAAGCCCTCAAATAGGTAATAATATAGAAACAATAGATTGACATAGAGATTGTCTGGAAGGCTTTTAGAGTAATGGGAGGGGTAAATGTGAAGTGTAATCTCCACCATTACTCCTCCCTGGCAGTTATTGCTTTATATATTCATGACCTTCTCCTTTGATGAAGTCAATAAGTTTCTGAACGTTAGGGGATGGTTTGCCTTTTGTAATGAGCGTTATAGGTCGTGAAACCTCGGGTGTCTCCGGAGACTTAATAGTGTCATCAACTATTCCTAACGGGCCAATTGCTATTGCTGCCGGCGTTAATGCCACATGTGCTTTAGTAAATGAAGAATTCTCTACTTCGCTAATATCCTTTCTTAGAAAGGCCCCATCGAGTATTTTCTTTGTGAATATGAAATTGCCCCCGAAGAGTTTAGTCCATACTACGATAATAGGCATATCCTTGCCACCGACATCCTTCCAGTTCATTATCTTCCCGGTGAATATCCCTTTTAACTGCTCCTTTGTGAGTTTTGAAACAGGATTGTCTTTGTGGATCAAGACCTTAATTTTATCTTTCCCAACAACCACATGCTGAAGGGCTGATGGATCCTTAATCTCGGCACCTTCTTGTTTCATGTACTTCATCCAGTCTTCAAAGCTAAGACCTCCCAATGCCGCTTTAACATTACCTTTTTCTAAGATTATAAGGGCAGACTTCGGACTACCGGTGATGATAACAAGATTTATTCCTGTAGCCTTTTCGAAATGTTGTTTAATTGGTTTTAAGATATTTACTGTAGGTGCTTGTCCCGCTCCTACCTTGATTTCCTCTGCAGAGGCATTAAAACTCAGGGCAAACAGAAAGATTAGCATTGTCAAACTTACTAAAATCTTATTCATTTTTCCCTCCTTTATTATTTTATTTGCTCCTGTTACTCGTCATATATTATTGCATTGTTTCCGAATTGTCAAACAACAATTGGTTTAGCTCGAAGCAACACTCAGGCTGCCTTCCTTAGTTGTTTTTGGGTCGTAAGATTCCTGCTTACCTCAAGCCTTCTTATCCTTGCCATCTCTTCCTCCTTCTGGTCTACGACTCGAAGAGAGGACTAACTTACCAGTTGTTCCTAATTTCGTCAAAC
>JAOUJR010000365.1 GCA_029883145.1 Nitrospirota bacterium | reverse complement strand
AAGAATGGCATCAGTACTTGCTCATGAAATAAGAAATCCCCTTGGAAGCATAAAAGGATTTGCGCAGTATTTAAAGGAACACTCGGAAAAGATTGATGAAAGGACTGAAAAAAGCATTAATATCATCATTGATGAGTCAAAGAGGCTTGAATTACTCACAGAAGATTTACTCATATATGCAAGGATAGATGAACTGAGGCCTGAAAAAATTGATGTCATATCATTAATTCGCGATGTAATAACCCCGCTCCCGGTAAAAGAGAGGGGAATACTTATTAAGTTCGATATGCCCGAAAGGATAATGATTGTATCAGATAAAGAGAAACTCAGACAGATTATTTATAATCTCATTCAAAATTCTATTGATGCGATCGGGAGTAAAGGCCAAATATCGTTATCGGTGAAAAAGGGAGATAATTCAGTTGAGATAGCACTTTCCGATACCGGCAAAGGGATAGAACGTGATGAACTCGAAAAGATATTTACACCATTTTATACTACTAAGGTAAGAGGGACTGGCCTTGGTCTTGCAATTATAGATAAGCTTATAAAAGTACTCGGAGGGAGTATAAGGGTAGAAAGTGAACCGAATCAGTATACTACATTTATAATGAGAGTGCCTGACATTAAAAGAGTTGATACCCTCTCCAGAGGAAATGATGAATAAGAAGAATTTTAAAATTCTTATCGTTGATGATGAAGAGCATTTTCTTTTGCTGTTGTCAAATGTTCTTGATGAAGAAGGGTATAGTATAAAAACTGCAAAAAACGGGGGAAAGGCGCTTCAGATCCTCGAACAGTACACTCCTGATTTAATTCTCACTGATTTGAGGATGCCTGAAATAGACGGACTTCGTTTAATGGAGACTGTCAAGGCAAGGCATCCCGATATAGATTTTATCTTTATCACCGCTTTTGCGACTGTTGAAAGCGCAGTTGATGCAATGAGAAAAGGAGCAATAGATTATATCACTAAACCTATGAAGAATCTTGCTGAGTTGAGAATAATAGTTTCACGGGTTTATGAAAAGAGGCGGCTCCTGCAGGAAAACATTGCACTTAAGGAAGAACAGATAGAATCTTTACCGCCGCTTGATCTTATTTTTTCCGGCATGGATAAGGTTTATGAGGAAGTCAGGGCAGTGGCACCTACAGACACAACGGTAATCCTCTATGGCGAGACAGGGACCGGCAAAACTCTTATTGCAAAGGTAATCCATATACTCAGTGGGAGAAAAGGGTTATTTGTGACAGTAAATTGCGCAGCAATTCCAGATACTCTTCTTGAATCTGAATTTTTTGGCTATGAAAAGGGTGCGTTCACCGGTGCAGCGTCTCCTAAAAAAGGTAAAGTTGAGGTTGCTCATGAAGGCACGATATTTCTTGATGAGATATCTGAGATGACAATCAATTTACAGGCAAAACTCTTACGGGTGTTACAGGAGAAGACTTTTGAAAGACTTGGTGGTATCGAATCTATCACTACAGATGCAAGAGTAATTACCGCAACAAATAGAGATATTACACAATTAGTCAGAGAAGGTCGTTTCAGAGAAGATTTATATTACAGATTGAATGTCTTTACCATTCATATACCCTCTCTTCGTGAACGCAGGGAGATTATTCCAAAGATTGTTCACTACATGATGAACAAGATAGCAAGAAAACTTGGAAGGCATATTACAGACGTTGCTGAAGATTCTATGAAACAGCTGACCTCTTATTCATGGCCTGGCAATATCCGAGAGCTTGAAAATACCATTGAAAGGGCAATCATACTCAGTAAGAAGGACATCCTTCACATATCACTTCCTGAGATGAACATAAAAACAGAAAGGTTTGAGGATTTAAATATAAAGAGTATGGAGAAAAATACAATCGAGGCTGCGCTCAAAAAAGTATCAGGGAATCGAAGGCTTGCAGCAGAAATGCTTGGCATTTCTTTACGGGCACTTCAATACAAAATAAAGGAATATAATATTTCTGAAGACTCACAAAGGTGATGTAATTATTGCATTTATGGTGCAGATCTTGCATTGTAAACTTATATGTGCAATTGCGAAACATATTGAAAACACAGCCTTTTCTGTCTGGCATACAGTATGCTTTATATGTCAGGCAGGAAAGGAGGTGAAAGGAATGAAAAAGACATTAGTAATAGGATTGGCAATTGCCTTGGTATTTATCATCGCTGCTGGAGCAATGGCTTTTGGCCCAGGGTATCATAAAGGGACAGGGCCATGCTATGGTGCAGGGACCAATCTCACACCCGAGCAGTCACAGAAGTTCGCCGCATCACAGAAAGAGATATTGCCTCTCCGCCAGAAGATGCTTCAGCTCAGAACCGATCTATTGACCTTGCGTGCCCAGTCAACACCTGATTGGAAGGCAATTGCAGAAAAACAAAAAGAAATGGTAGACATCAAGGTAGAGATTCAGAAAAAGGCGACCGAGGCTGGATTTGCGGGTCAT
>JAOUJR010000364.1 GCA_029883145.1 Nitrospirota bacterium | reverse complement strand
TTCATCTGAACGTATTCAAAAGTATATATACTATTTTAATCTAAAATCACACAATTGAGATTTATTCAGGTTAATCTAAGTTGGGTGTTGAGGGATTAATAAAGTTCTTCCTAATCCCTCAACATCAATCCTGCACAATTTTTCAGAACCCCTGTGGGAATGGACAGTGTATCCTTGCTTTTTTTACAGAGCTGTTTCCGTTAAGGAAATGCGCAGAGATTTTGAAGAAGAAATCACTCACAGAACCTGATATCGTACCGTCTCTGTTTTCGCCCCATGGCATTGTCTTTTCGTTATTATTTATCGCAACGATGAGATAAATACGGTCGAGAATCATCCCTTTGATGTCCTCCGCACTCGGTATGGGAAGACCCTTTGTCGGACCAAACTGTGTATGAGAATGGAAGTCACCTATTATCTGTAACTTATTAAATCTTGACAGTATTTTCTCTATTTTTTTGTGATTCTTCTGGTTGTATATAACCCCTTTATGTCTTCTGTTGGCAGTCTGGACACTGAATGCATGCTCTACGATAAACCGGTCCTCAAGCTTGTATCCGAGTAAAAACCCAAGACTCTCCCTTTTATATACCTCTGCCGAACTGATAAGAATATCAATAAATGCATTCTCGGAAATATATACACGCACAGCTTGCTATCCTTTGTATGCTGGAATCCTCACAGTAAGCACAGGGCATGGTGCATATCGTACAACCTGTGCAGCAGTGCTTCCGAAAAGCATTTTCTCAATACCTTTTCTGCTGAGTGTACCTATTACGATAAGGTCTATTTTGTTCTCATTTGCAAATTTTACAATCTCTTCATAAGGAACCCCCTTATGCACTATACGCTCTATGTCCTTGAGACCGCTCAGTTCATCGAGAGCATATCCGTCAAGTTCCTTTTTTGCACCCTCTTCAATTTCCATATACATTTTGTCCACTGACTGATGCGGGATAGACCAGCTTGACACCTTTGCGATGTCATAAACAACATGAAGAATGTAAAGCTTTGCTCCGTAACGTTTTGACATTTCAATCGCATACTTTAGTGCATGTGATGACCCCTCTGAAAAGTCCGTTGGGAAAAGAATCTTTTTAATCTCCATTATCCAACCTCCCTTAGATATTTTGCTGAATTTTCAGGTGATGTATACAGGATAAAAAATCCTGAACCCCATTCAAACCCACTTCTCCTTATAAGCCTTGGTATTATCTCAAAATGCCAGTGGAAGTCTTCGCCGAGCGTATGCCAGAAGTTCCTCCTTGGCACCTTGTTTGGGGCTGTATGCAGAAAATAGTTAAGTGGCAGATCTTCTTTGAATACAGCTCTCAATTTTTTTAAGACGGACATAAGTATAAACCCCATGTCTTCGATTTCATCAGTGGTGATATCACGAAAGTCACAACTGTGCCTCTTCGGGATGATCCATGACTCAAACGGGAACGAACCTGCATAAGGGCAGAAGGCAATAAAATTTCTTGTCTCGAGAATTATCCTGTCACCTACCCTCATTTCCTCCCTCATAATGTCACAGAATATACACCTTTCCTTGTACTCGTAATATTGTTTTGCATTCTCAAGTTCGTCTTTAATCCTTTTAGGGATAACAGGTGTTGCCATTAAATATGATATGGGATGGGTGAATGTTTCACCATGGTCTACTCTTGAGTTTTTGTATATGAGTATATACCTCAATCTGAGATCCCTGCTGAGGTCAGTAATACGATCTTTGTAGAGTGTGATTAACCTTTCCATTTGCTCAAGACCTATTTCTTCAGGCTTAATATTGTGTTCAGGAGATTGGATAAAAATTTCATTTGCACCAACGCTATTCATCCTGTCATAAATCCCTACTCCTCTTCTTCCAAGATCTCCTTCTACCTGAAACAGGGGTCTAAAGCTCGGGATAGCCCTTACCCACCATCCAGGTGTATTGGGGCGTGTACCCGCCATTCTAACGGATGCTATTTCAGGTGGAGTCTTTCTTTCCTGTCCAGGACACATGATGCAGCTACTTTCGGTCTTTCTCTCGTCTGGTGGAATATCATACTCTGATGGTGCCTTAGAATCTGACATGACTGCAACCCATCTGCCGAGCAGGGGGTCCCTTCTTAGTTCATGCATCTCTGTTCCTCATATATATTATCTTTAATCCCTCAAGTGTGAGATGTTGTCTTACACTATGACCCCTTCTTAAAAATTTTGAAATCATCGCTCCATATCCACCTGTAACAACAACATTTAGTTCAAAGCCGCATTCATTCTCTATTTCATAGAGAAGCCTTTCAATAGCACCTGCAGTACCATAAAAAAGACCTGATTGAATGCATTTAATTGTATCGGTGCCGAGAGCACATCCCGGCGTGCTCAGAGTAACCTCAGATAATTTTGAGGTGCCTTTTGATAGTGATTCATTCATAAGACCAATTCCTGGCATTATCGCACCACCAATGTAATTTGCGTCCTTCCCTAC
>JAOUJR010000061.1 GCA_029883145.1 Nitrospirota bacterium | reverse complement strand
ACCTCGTCAAGAAACAACGTTCCTTCGTCGGCAAGCTCAAATTTCCCCTTTTTCCTTTCGAATGCGCCGGTAAAAGAACCCTTTTCATGTCCGAATAATTCACTCTCTATGAGCTCCTGAGGTATAGCTGCACAGTTTACCTCAATAAAAGGTTTCTCTGTCCTTCTGCTTTTATCATGAAGCATTCGCGCAACAAGCTCTTTACCAGAACCGCTCTCACCGAGTATCAAGACCCTGCTGTTACTCCGTGCAGCCATATGTATTTGTTCTTTGAGGAGGGTCATACTTTGAGAGCTGCCAACAAGTCTATATTTTCTTGTGAGATCCTGCTTGAGGGCTTTGTATTCCATCTCGAGTGTTCGTCTTTCGAGGGCCCTCTTTGCAACGAGTAAAACCCTTTCGAGAGAAAGGGGTTTTTCAAGAAAGTCGTATGCTCCCATTTTTGTTGCCTTTACCGCAAGTTCTATATTGCCGTGACCCGAGATCATGATTACAGGGAGCTCAGGTTTTAAGGCCTTGATTTCTTTAAGGGTTTGAATACCATCAATACCAGGAAGCCATATATCAAGGAGTATCAAATCAGGGATTTGCTCTTTGATTACCTCTATTGCCTCTTCACCGGTACTTGAGGTTAAGACATCACATCCCTCGTCTTCAAATATCCCTGAAAGGGTTTCCCTTATTCCGTCTTCGTCGTCCACAACAAGTACGACAGGCTCTGCCATTTAACTCTCCTTTATTGGAATTGCAATAGTGAATATAGTCCCCTTTGGCTCATTATCCATGATTCTTATATTACCTCTGTGCTCCGCAATAATTCTATCTGCAATTACAAGGCCAAGGCCAGTGCCATGTCTTTTGGTTGAGAAGTACGGAAGGAATAATTTCTCCTTATCCTCATCCCTTATGCCAGGACCATTGTCTGCAATATCTATGTAAACTCTATTTAAAGACACATCAAACTGTAGTTTCACATCGATTCTCCCTTCGTGAGAGATCGCATCGATTGCGTTGTCAAATATATTTTTCATAACCCTTTTAAACTGCTCTCCGTCAAGTTCTACCAGTGGATTTTCTTCTGGTATCGATACATTTATTTCTACACCCTTATACCCTTTATACAGATTCACCACCTCATCTATTATGGTCGGCATATGGGTGAGCTTTTTGTGTATCTCGGGCATCTTTCCAAACCTTGAAAATTCGTCAACTAACCTCTTCAGGTCATCGACCTCTTTTATGATTGTTTTTGTGGAACAGTCAAAAATATGGTCAAAATCATCATCTCTTCCTTCCCATTTTTTAACCATACGTTCGGTGGAGAGTTTAATAGGAGTCAGAGGGTTTTTTATCTCATGTGCAATTCTTCTCAAGACTTCCTGCCATGTAAGTGCCTTCTCAGCCCGAATAATATCAGTGAGGTCGTCAAAGACAACAAGGAGGCCTATATATTTTTGAGGATCTCTGAGACTGGTGATAAAGACCCGGATGATAACCTTCCTGCCACCTGCAATTGCCTTAATTTCTTTTTTGACCCTTCTGAATTCTCGACCTTCTATCCCCTTCACAAGGTTCTTGAGTTCTTCGGATTTTATCAAAGTCATGAGTTCCTTGTAATGTTTATTCATCACTGCTTCCGGATTTATGTCAAGTATTGAACATGCAGCACTGTTGATCATCAGTATATTTCCGGTTGTGTCAAGCATGATCACGCCAGAGTTTATGTTCTCAAGTATATTTTCCATAAATAGTCTTCTTCTATTCGACTCAAGATATGCAGACTGGATCGTTTCTTTCCCTTCCTTCAACTCATTTACCATATGGTTGAATGAATTCACGAGAAGTCCTATTTCGTCTTCTCTTTTTAAATCCACTCTTATATTGAGGTTTCCCGCAGCAACCTGCTCCGTTGCCTGTGCAAGACTTTCTATAGGATCTGTGATACCCCTTGAGATCTTAAGGGCGATCCAGAGGGCCATAAAAATAACGAGCAGGGTAAAGAAGCCAAGAATCAGAAGATAATTTGTTTTTATTGGAACTTTCCATGATTCAAGGGTGAGATAATTTTCGTACGCATCCTTTATATTTTCAACATTTTCGGTAATCTTTTTGGGTATAAATGATTCGACGACTATGATGCCTCTCTGTCTGCCTTCTTTGTATTCTGGCGCAACGGCCCTTACAGTATCCCCTTTTTCTCCTGATATGACCTCAACATCTGCCTTGCCATCAAATGCAGCTCTTACTGTCTCAGTAGCGTCTTTTGGTATCTCTTTAAGATGTCTGACAGTATAATTACTGTCAGTTGCTTTCCCTGATGAGAGTGCTTTTGCATAGTCGGATGCCTTTTGTTTTTCGAACTCATAAATAGATTTTGCTATTTCTATTGACCTGTCTAAAGGCTGTCGTAATTGCGGGGTGAACCATCGTTCTATATAATTTGTCACGAGCCCGCTTGAGATAATGAATAAAAGGCCAGTAGGGATTAAGGTCAGGACAACAAGAATAACCACGAGTTTTGTTTTAAACTTATAGCCGAGGACCTTATTTCTTCTCTCGAAATAAAGTCTCACAAGGTTTTTGCTCACAAAGAACATAAGGGTAAGAAGTGAAATAATGGTGAGGTTCATGAGTACAAGGACGGTAAGTTTTGTGAAGAATGGAACGGACTCAAGCCTCATATAGTGCAGTTCAATTAAAAAGGCTCCAATAATAATCAGGCATATAAGTACTACAACTGTATTAAAACGGAGTTTTTTCATTTCACTGTACCTAAACTAAAAGATGACGAGTCTTTTGTAATCCTGAATTCGTTTTCTGATAAAAAGACAATAAAATATCCTATCACAGGAGGCAGTTTTCTTATTTTTGATTCGACGGTTATTCTCACAAAATATGTTGCCTGATCGAGTTCACGTATATTTAAGAGTCTCAGTTCATTGATGCTCAGAGCCCATTTTATCATAGATTCAAATGATTTGAATCTCTTTTCTGTGAGGACGCTTCCGTCAGATGATGTTGCAATATATTCACCTTTTACCGGATCACACTTAATAGTTCTCACAAAGAATTTGCCGAGTACAAACTCATCAGGCCAGTAACTCCATACCCTGAAAAGGTCTATATAAAATCTAAGTTCCTTTTTAATCCCATTTTTTAGTTCTTGCAAGTGTTTTTCCTCAAGTGTGAGTGCAGTTGTCACATACATTTCATTGTTCTGCACTTTTACTTCAGGCCCTGTTATTTCTGCACATTTTGATGACGAATATGAAAGGAACAGTGAACATATGATAAGAAACAACCGGAAAATGAGAAGTTTTGAATTTTTTTTACATTTAACTATTATTTTATCACTATTCATGTTTAACTTTTGACATTTAAGACTTGACATAACTCAGAAAATTTATTTTCATTATAGCATACCAAAATATGTACAGTAATCTGTAGACAGCAGTAATGAGTAAAAGGGAGGTAAGGTATGGAATTAAAGGTGATAAAGATAGATATCCCGGAAGGCTGCAACATTATACTCGGCCAAACACATTTTATAAAGACCGCAGAGGACCTTTATGAAATTATAGCAACGACTGTTCCTCAGGCAGAATTTGGCATTGCTTTCACAGAAGCATCAGGTCCATGCCTTATAAGAACGGAGGGAAATGACCCCGAACTTATTAATCTCTGTGTCAAGCATCTTCAGGAGATAGGTGCTGGTCATGTGTTTTGTATTCTCCTGAAAAATGCATATCCAATCAACATTCTCAACCAGATAAAAAATTGTCCCGAGGTTTGCAGGATTTTCTGTGCATCAGCAAACCCTATTGAGGTTGTTGTTGCAACAACTCCACAGGGTAATGGTGTGCTTGGTATCATTGACGGGTTTTCTCCAAAAGGGGTGGAGACAAATGAAGACAAAGCGCACAGAAAAGAGTTTTTAAGGAAAATAGGGTACAAGTTGTGATGAAGTATAGAGACGTTAACAAAAAATTACAAAAGACTTTCTGAGGAGGCATGATGATACCTGAACTTAAATATGATGATAAAGGGTTAATACCAGCTATTATTCAGGACATAGAATCGGGTGATGTCTTGATGATGGCATATATGAACAGGAACTCCCTTGAGATGACGCTCGAGACAGGATTCACACATTTCTGGTCACGCTCAAGACAGAAGTACTGGAAGAAAGGTGAAACATCAGGCAATGTTCAGGAAATAAAAGAGATTCTGTATGATTGTGATGAGGATACATTGCTTATAAAGGTGATACAGAGAGGTCAAGGTGCATGCCACACAGGAAACAGGACGTGCTTTTTTAGGAAGATTATAAAAACCTAATTTAAACATTACATAAAAAGTAAGACAGATACGCTGGGTTAATTCAAATGAATAGCAGGGGGAAGAAGTGATCACAATTGAAGAATTTGCAAAGATTGAACTTAAGATTGGAAAGGTGCTTGAGGCAAAACGGGTTGAAGGCTCAAACAAATTAATCGTGATGAGGGTAAACACAGGTGAAGAGCGACAGTTAGTGGCAGGTATTGCCAAGGTATATTCACCTGAAGAGCTCATTGGCAAAAGTATTGTGGTAGTCACAAACTTGCAACCTGCAAAGCTTATGGGTGTTGAATCACAGGGCATGTTACTTGCGGCATCTGATAGTGAAGGCAGGCCTGTAATCCTTATCCCGGAGAGACCGATGAAAGAAGGCTCAAGGGTAAAGTAATAGAGGGTGTGTCTTATGGAGACTCTGTCAAGTTTGAATGAATGTCAACACGTCTCTCCACAACTGCTGCCCCCCGGACAACATGAAGAAACTGAGCCACCTGTAAGGGTAAAACCCGCCTGTTCCCCATCGTCATAATAGTCAAGCTTCATTCCGGTGAGGCTTGCAAATATCTTTTTATCCATAAAAACTTTCAGTCCGTTATTCTCGATAATCTCCTCATCAGTAAGTGGTTTTTCATTTATATCGAGACCATAGGATGGTCCGCAACACCCTCTTCCTGCATTAAAAATTCTGAGACCCCAGCTACTTTTCCCTTCAGCAGCTAATATTGTTTTTATCTTTTCTACAGCCTTATCTGTGATCGTTATCACGTTGTACCTCCAAGAGTTTAATATCTATAACATAAAAAATATCTCCTTAAAAAGCAACAAAGAAACTAATAAGATTTTGTATTTGTTTTCTCTTTTTGATTTTATCAAAATTCTTGACCTTCATATTGGTTCTGTGTAATACTATGGGCGAAGTTTCGGAAGTTTTTGTTGTACTAAGCCGCAAAGACTTTGGACTTGCGGCTTTTTTTATGGCATAGTTCCGTAATCTTCGATTTTTTATTAAGGAGGTGCAGCAGGATGGTAAAGGGGACCGTTAAGTGGTTTAATGAGTCCAAGGGTTTTGGATTCATTACCAAAGAAGACGGCGGAGATGTTTTTGTTCACTATACTGCAATTCAGGGCAATGGTTTTAAGTCATTGGCTGAAGGCCAGGCAGTGAGCTTTGAAGTTGTTGATGGTCCAAAAGGGCCGAAAGCAGCAAATGTGGTAAAACTCTGAGCGAAACTTGCAGGTCCCGATTCATCGGGACCTGCTCAACATCTGTCTGTTTAAAAATTGTAAACAATGTCAATTTTTCAAAAACGAAAGAGCGGGACACCTGAGTGTCCTTTTTTTGTTATCTTATTATGATTTAAAATAATGTAATTTTTTTTCATAAATACAATTCTGGAGGTTTTTATGGGTTGCATATTCTGCAATATTGCTGAGAAAAAACTACCTGCAAAAATTATATTTGAAGATGAGCATGTCGTAGCCTTTGAGGACATTAATCCGCAGGCGCCTGTACATATCCTTATCATACCTAAAAAACATATTTCAACAATCCTTGACCTGAAAGAGGAAGATAATAATCTTGTCGCTCATATAGTGAAAATTGCAAATAAAATTGCGAACGATAAAGGTATCGCACAAAGAGGATTCAGAGTGGTAACCAATTGTAATCCTGAAAGCGGACAGTCGGTGTATCACATACATTTTCATGTACTCGGTGGAAGGCATATGCACTGGCCACCAGGATAGGAGCAGTTTCGAAAAGGTCCGAGATTAATGATTATGAAATTACAATCGTTTTTTCTTGGTAATATAGTTATGTTAATATGAAAATAAAGGGAGGTGAGTTTCTTGAAGACCACCGAACAGATAGCCAAGGAAGTTATTAAAGGTATTAATGAAGATAAGGAAGAGCTGAACAGGTTTATTGATTTTGTGAAAATACATGTGCTTGCCCTTAAGATAGCTTTTCGATGTGATAGAGGAACTGCATGGGAACTGCTGAGTATATTTCTGAGGGAATTTGAAAAAATAGGAATGTACAGGCGTAAGTACGATGAAAGAATAGATGAGGTTGCACGAGGAATAAAAGCTCGCTCAAGTGGTGATTCTCTTAATAAAAGATTGAGAAATATTATTGAAGAGGCGAAAAAACTGAAAGAGGAGCTTGAAGAATATCATAGAGAAATGGCTAAAAAGAGAAGAAAAAATAATCAGGATTAACTCCCGAGCCTATTCCCCCTGTTTCCCTAACCGCAATGTTAATTCTTATTGAAAATATAATTTCCAGGTTGTTGATAAGATGAATGAAAAAAGAAAAAAAGAAAATACATTAGGTTCCCGTATTGTTTTCCTCACCATCTTTGGTATAGCAATGGGCTTTCTTGAGGCAGCAGTAGTGGTGTACCTGAGAGAGTTGTACTACCCTGAAGGGTTTGCATTTCCTTTGACACTCATAGCTATTGAAACACTTTTCATTGAGTACTTACGGGAAATTGCAACAATGGTTATGCTTTTTTCCTTAGGTGTAATTGCTGGCAGGAATTTCCCTGAAAGACTCTCATTCTTTCTTTTCAGCTTCGGTATCTGGGATATTTTCTATTATGTATGGTTAAAGATTCTTCTGAACTGGCCTCCCTCATTGTTCACATGGGATATTCTCTTCCTTATCCCTGTGGCATGGGTCGGACCTGTCTTTGCACCGATTATCTGTTCTGTAACGATGATACTCATTGCAGGATGCATTCTTCATTTTCAACAAAAAGGATATCTGGTAAGGATAAGTTTACGTGAATGGATGTTATTGATTGCTGGTGCTCTTCTTATTTTTATTACTTTTGTATGGAATTTCTCCAGAATAATTATTCAGCGCGGCTTTATCTCCCGTTTCCGGACGTTAAGAGCAGATCCTGATTTTCAGGAAATTGTCGCACATTATATTCCTGATTCCTATAACTGGTATCTGTTTGCTTTCGGAGAAGTCCTGATACTTCTTTTTTTGATATTGTTTTGCAGAAGAATGAAGATACATTAAGTTATTGGGGAAAGATGGTGCCGAAGGCGGGATTTGAACCCGCATGGGTTTCCCCACACGCCCCTCAAACGTGCGTGTCTACCAGGTTCCACCACTTCGGCTCGGGTTAGTTAATGCTACTATAAAAATTTAAGGTTTTTCAAGCACTCACGCCACAGGATATCTTACAGTATTTATCCTAAGATAACCTGAGTATTGATCTTAATCTTTATATGTTTTTTCAGACCCTCAATATAAGACCTTATCGCCTTTTCTTTCCTGTCATTGAGCATAACCTGTCTGAGCATCTTTGCAGTCCGCTCATCACCGGATACTTCTTTCACATCAGGGCCCATATCTGTAATGTCAACAGACAACTCTATTAACCGCCTTATTTTGCTGGTGGTGAGTTCCTGACGCTTTAAACTTTCATATGCCTCGACAGTAATCCTGTTGAGTCTGAGCCTGTTGAGGTACACATTGTTGTCAAACACCCCGTTTCGCATGAACGCAGGTTCCTGTGTTATTGCTTCATGGAGTTCATCGTCACTGATCTGAATCCCTGCATCCTTTGCCGCAATGAGAAGCACCTTGTCGTTTATTATTGTATCAAGAACCTTTTCTCTCAGTTTCATCTTCTTTTCCATCTCATCATCAAATTTATCTTTATATACATCTCGATAAAAACGTAGTACATTCTCGTAAATCTTCCAGTATTCCTCAGATGTTATTTTGTATTTCCCAACCTCTGCAACAATTCCAGCATCACCTGTTTGATCTACTGTACCCACACCCCAGAAAATAAAGGAAAGAATAACAATGAAAAAAAGGAAGTAGAAATACTTTGCATGTGTTCTCAGTACTTTGAGCATCTACTTGACACCTCCACTAAAATAATCATTAAGGATAACTCTATGATCAAAGGCTATCTGCTCGGGCAGATTGTCTTTATGAAATATTCCGATTTCTTTCGCATCATCTCCTGCGACGGCACTACCTCTAGCCTTTGCGATATAAACTGTGGTGATCGTGTGATGCCTTGGGTCTCTTTTTGGATCAGAATAGGTATGAAGTTGTCTGAGTAGTTTAATATCAAGTCCTGTCTCCTCTTTTGCTTCCCGAACCGCAGCAGATTCGAGGCTCTCTCCATAGTCTACAAAACCTCCGGGCAATGCCCATCCTTCAGGCGGATTCTTTCTCTTTATCAGAATTACACCTCCGTTATATTCGATTATAATGTCCACAGTAGGGATTGGATTTCTAAGGTTATTGCTGCTCTTCAAATCTGATGTCTACGTCCTTTTC
>JAOUJR010000363.1 GCA_029883145.1 Nitrospirota bacterium | reverse complement strand
AATATTTATTTTTCAGGAGGTTCGAATTGAAGGAAGGAATTCATCCGGCATATAAAGAGGCGACTGTGGTGTGTGCCTGCGGCGAGACCTTTACCACAAGGTCTACGAGACCAAAGATACAGGTAGATCTCTGTTCAAAGTGCCACCCATTCTTTACAGGGAAGCAGAAGATTGTTGATGCTGAAGGAAGGGTAGAGAAGTTTAAGAGAAAGTATACGAAGTCGGAAACGACCCGTACCAAATCGACTCTTACGAAGAAGTAGATACACTCAATAGTAGAAGTCGTTAGTCTGTAGTCTTATGACTAACGATTTTTTTTAAAGACTTAGAATGAAAGCAATAGGCGGACAGGCAGTTATAGAAGGTGTCATGATGAAGGGCCGAAAAGGCTGGACAGTAGCAGTCAGGGGACCGAAAGGGGATATCCATGTGAAAAGGGCAGAACTGAAGGAACTTCCAAAGATTCTGAAGCTGCCCATTATGAGAGGTGTGATCGCGCTCTTTCATGCGTTATCCATTGGCATTAAGGCTATAGAGTTTTCTGCAAGCAAGGCATACGAAGATGAAGACGAAAAACCTATGAGTGCCATCACCATGAGCTTAACTATCGGACTCGCTATACTCCTTGGTATAGTCATATTCATACTCCTCCCGTTATATGCAACAAAACTTCTGGGGCTTGTAATTCCAACTGTTGCTACAAATTCATTTTTATTTAACCTTGTTGATGGCATTATCAGGATATTTCTTTTCCTTGCATATATAATTGCAATTGGCATGTGGAAAGAGATGAGAAGGATATTCGAATATCATGGTGCTGAACATAAGGTAATTCATGCCTATGAGAACGGAAGAGAGCTCACAATAGAGAATGTAAAGGACTACAGTCCTCTTCACCCGCGCTGCGGCACAAGCTTTCTCATAATTGTCATGGTAGTGAGTATATTCACTTTTTCATTCATCCCCCAGGAGTGGTCGTTCATGTCTAAATTTCTCTCAAGGCTTATCCTTGTACCTGTAATTGCCGGGCTTTCCTTTGAATTTTTGAAACTCTCCTCGAAAATGAAAGGTAACCTCATCATGAATTTATTGATACAGCCAGGATTATGGCTCCAGAGACTTACCACGAGAGAACCTGATGATTCCCAAATTGATGTAGCGATCAGGGCACTCGAAGAGGTCCTTAAAATAGAGGAAGCAAATGCTTGAGAAACTCAAGATAATAGAAGACAAATACGAAGAACTAAACAGGCTGCTGATGGACCCTGTGGTGTTATCAAACCCGGGTGAACTCCAGAAATACTCAAGAGAGCAGTCAGAACTCCAGCCACTTGTCAATAAAATCAAGAATTACATGAAGCTGCTTTCGGATATAGAAGGTGTTGAGGAACTTCTGAAAGGAGAAGACGGTGATCTGCGTGAGCTCGCACAGGCAGAACTTGATGAACTAAAAGAGAAAAAACCAAAACTTGAAGAAGAGATTAAGATGATGCTCCTTCCAAAAGACCCGCGTGACGAGAAAAACGTAATACTTGAAATAAGAGCAGGGACTGGAGGAGAAGAAGCTGCTCTGTTTGGCGCTCAGCTCTTCAAGATGTATTTGAAGTATGCTGAGCAGAAAAGATGGAAAGTAGAGATGATTGAGATGAATTCTACAGGACTTGGCGGCATCAAGGAAGTGATCGCCTCAATTCAGGGGAAAGGCGCATACAGCAGACTTAAGTATGAAAGCGGCGTGCACAGGGTTCAGCGCGTTCCTGCCACAGAAGCTTCAGGAAGAGTCCATACTTCTGCAGCAACAGTCGCAGTGCTTCCAGAAGCAGAAGAGGTTGACATTAAGATTGATGAAAAAGACCTGAGAGTGGATACATTCTGTTCTTCCGGACCTGGCGGTCAGGGAGTAAATACAACCTATTCAGCGGTGAGGATCGTCCATATACCAACAGGACTTATTGTGCAATGTCAGGACGAACGCTCGCAGATTAAAAATAAAGAGAAGGCTATGAAAGTTTTGCGTTCAAGGCTCTATGAAATTGAGATGGAAAGACAGGAGAAAGAGAGGGCAATGGAAAGGAAATCACAGGTAGGAACAGGCGACAGGAGCGAAAAGATAAGGACATATAACTTCCCTCAGAATCGTGTTACTGATCATAGAATAGGCCTTTCTCTTCACAAGCTCGAACAGGTGTTTGAAGGCGATATCGACGATATCATAGACAACCTTATTACCCACTATCAGGCAGAAAAGCTGAAGGAGCTGTAAAAAGCCTTGACACCTAGGTCTACTTTGAAGACCTCTTTATACTTAAATGTATTTGACTCCGAGGTTATTTATTTTCCCTGCCCGAATCATCTTAAATGGTCAGTTTTTTGCCTTCTATACTTACTTTCTCATAAACATGAAGTAGACCATAGACCAGATTCCAAAGACTATGGAGATGGTCGCCACAATACTCGATATAGCTAAGGTTGACATACCTGTCAACC
>JAOUJR010000042.1 GCA_029883145.1 Nitrospirota bacterium | reverse complement strand
TGAATTTCTGCTTTTCTTAATTTATTTCTCTTCCACTTTTACTATCTTGTCCCGGGGGAGACTATGCATTAAATCTTGAAATGCATCTTGTAAAGAATTGCTCTCATATGATTCGAGTGTAATCATGAGATTGAACTCTTCGATATTTATAAATGGATAAGAGCCTATTTTTACATTCCTGTGATTTTTCACAATCTCATTTAAAATCGGCGCAACTCTTGATTCAATTTCTTTTATATACACTTTTTTGATTAAAGGCGGGTGGTCAGTGAATAACATCTTCTCAATAACAAAGAATTTCTTTTTGAGGAGTTCAGGAATACCAGGGAAAATATATACGTTTTTATATTTTATGAGTGGAATACCGATCGAATCATCAGATATAACCTCTGCCCCTTCAGGCACCTCTGCCATCCGTAATTGTTCCGGGGTAAGAGTTGTTTTGAACATTTTCTCAAGAACAGCCCTCAATTGTCCATCAATCACAGTCCTCACATTGAAAGCCTTTGAAATCCCCTCGATGGACATATCATCATGTGTTGGCCCGATACCTCCTGATGTAAACACATAATCGAAAGCCTCTGAAAATATTTTGACTTCTCTTGCGATGTCATCAACATCGTCTTTGATAAAAGAGACTTGTCGAACATCTATGCCTTTCTGTCTCAATTCTTTTACCATGAACAAAGCATTACTGTCCTGAACTAAACCTGAAAGTATCTCATCACCTATGATGATAATGCCTGCTCTTTTTGTCATAGTTTAAAATTGTACCACAGGATAAAGTACTTTAAAACTCCAATCATTGATAAAAAGATTTCATGAACAATCGTTAATAGGAAATAAATCAAAGATTGCCTGACGAAAAGGTACATAAAGGGAGATATTTTATTAATTTATATCTAAAATGATGAAGCTACAGGATGTGTCCTGCGTTCTACTAAATAAATTGCTTCCTCCGGACAAAATCCTCGACATACCCCACATCCAAAACAGTTCATCGAATTGATTCGTGATTTATTATCAATTTCTGAGTATTCAATTGCATTAAATTGACAGGCATGCGAACATTCCTGGCATCCTGTGCATTTCTCTGCATCTATCTCTGCAAGCTCTTCTGCTTTGAACATAATCGGCATTTGAAGACCAACTGTACTGCGCATGGCAAGACAGGATTTTAATTCACAATTGCATATTGCTCCTATAAATGGGGTCTGGAAAGTCCAGATACTATGAATCATCCCCTGATTGTCCAATTTTTTAATGTTCTCTATAACCTGCTCTTTATCCAAGTGATCGAACTGAGCAACATCTGGTGATCCAAAATAGTCTAAGTCCAGCTCATCATACCAACTGGACAGACCGAAACTTATTCCAAAACAGACACGGGCTTCCTGTTTATTGAATGCCCAACGGCAGCCACATGGTAAACGTGCTATAGTAGTGCAAATCGAAAGTATTTGTATAATGTCTTCTAAAGGAACAACCTGACCAAAATGCATTAATTTCATTTCCTGTATATAGGGTTCCTTTATTCTATCAAGCAGTTTTGGATTTTTTTGAAACATCTCTTCAAGGCGGGTAATACTATTATTTCCTTTTTCAACTACCTCCTTGTAGAAGTTTTTAATCATATATCTGCGTTTTGGATCATTTAAAAGTTCTGTCGCATAATTCTTCACGTTGAGATACCATTTCTTGCCTTCGCCATGCTGGGTGCAAAACTCACACATCTGACCCCTCCTCCCTTATACAGGCATAAATCTCTACCAAGTTATCTCTCGTTTTATAAAAAATCCTATCAAACCTCCTTTGTATTGTCAAGTAAATGTATTCTTTCATTCACAGGCATAAAGACTTTTAACAGTTAGGTATGTGTTGTCTCTTTTTAATTCAATCTGATAAACTTCTGCATGGAAATTAATTTTATAAGTCATCTAAACTCCTTAGAAAAAAAATTATATCAACTGATTATCAGCAGGCTTGATGGAGATAAGGTTGCCTCTAAGGAATATCAAGAGAAAATTATTGAGCTTGTCAAGAAAGGCATTGGTGGATTTATACTCTTTGGTGGTAGAAAGTATAAAATAAAAGATTTCATTGATAAAATCCAGTCTGTTTCAGAAATACCTTTGTTCATCGCATCCGACATTGAACGCGGTGTAGGACAGCAGATTAAAAACACTACTATATTCCCATGCCAGATGGCTATGGCAGCAGCAATTAATAAAAACAACCCTGAAGATGTTTCACTACTGAGAAGTGCGGTTAAGGCTATAGCTGACGAGTCAAAGGATGTAGGAATAAATATGCCTCTCATTCCAGTTCTGGATGTGAATCAAAATCCTGATAACCCCATCATCTGCACAAGGGCATTCTCTGATAACCCTGTTGATGTAGCGTGGTTTGGCTCAGAATATATAAAAATACTTGAAGAGTCAGGACTGATAAGCTGTGCGAAACACTTTCCAGGGCATGGTGATACTGCTATAGATTCGCATATTTCCCTCCCGGTTATTACTAAATCACGGAGAGATTTGATGACTACAGATATAATGCCATTTGTTGAGGCAATTAATACAGGCGCGAGTAGCATCATGATCGGACACCTGAGTGTTCCTTCTGTTGATTCAAAACCTGCAAGTCTATCAAAAATGATAATTACAGATTTATTGAGAAAGGAACTTGGTTTTAATGGATTAATTTTATCAGATGCCCTGAATATGGATGCTTTAAGAAATTTTGAAAATATTCCTACTGAATGCATAAACTCAGGGGTTGATGTATTGCTCCATCCTGTTGATGCTGATTTAACAGTTAAAGAACTTATATCGGCTCTTAATAAGAATAAGATTAAAGAAGAACAGATAGATGCTGTGATAGGCCGAGTAGTAAAGATAAAAGCACGAATTCAGTACGTAAAAAAGACAGCAGTTGCTCACAAGCAACATGTAAAACTCTCAGAGCATATTACTGAAATGTCCATAACCCTTGTAAAAGATAAGAAAGGTCTGTTACCAATTTCAGACCCAAGCAGAATTCATGTAGTTTTTGCTGGAGATAGAAGATTATATAAATCTTCTCTGTTGAAGAACTATTTTGAGAAAGCTACTGAGGTCTTCAATACTGATGATATCGAATCTGAAATAGCCGTATTTGCTTTATTTACCAGCGTTGCTGCATGGAAAGGCAGTTCAGGAATAGATAACGAGGAAAGCCATCACATTTCAGAACTCATAAGAAAAGCAAAAAATTCAATAGTCATATCATTTGGAAGCCCTTATGTCTTAAGGCATTTTAAAGAAGCTGATGTGCTGATTGCTGCTTATGAGACAACTGAGCAGGCGCAGAGTGCTGTTTTAAAAGGTGTAAAGAGAGAAATAGATTTTAAAGGACACCTACCGGTCAAACTCAACATAAAACCATGAAACTCACATCCATCGACTGGACAATTATTGCTTCGTATATGGCATTGTCCCTCATGCTCGGTCTTTACTTTACAAAGCGTGCATCTTCAAGCACTGATGAATATTTTCTCTCAGGGAGAAACCTCCCCTGGTGGCTTGCAGGCACATCCATGGTTGCAACCACATTCTCTGCCGACACCCCTCTCTATGTCACAGGGCTGGTGCGTTCTCAGGGTATCTACGAAAACTGGCAGTGGTGGTGTTTTGTAATAAGCGGAATGCTTTCTGTAGCTGTTTTTGCAAAATTATGGAAGTCAGCAGGCGTGATGACTGACGTTGAACTTACTGAGATGCGCTATTCTGGGAGGCCAGCATCTATCCTCAGAGGCTTTAAAGCCATATATTTTTCGATATTCATTCACACCATCATAAAAGCCCAGGTAATCCTTGCCATGGCAAAGATACTCGATGTGAGCCTTGGCTGGTCAAAATGGGAGGCAATTATCATCTCAAGTGGTATCACCATATTTTATACTTTGATGTCAGGTTACTGGGGAGTAATCATCACAGACTTCTTTCAATTTATTATCGCGATGGTTGGCGCCGTCCTCATCGCATATTTCGCTGTGGATAAATCCGGAGGGTTATCCATGCTCCAAACTAATATGGAATCCATCTATGGGAGTACCCAGCATTATACAGATTTTTTCCCGCCAATGGATGCTGGCTTTATCAGCCTTCCGGTTCTTACTTTCATCGCATATATGGGGTTGAGCTGGTGGTCAAAATATTCATCAGATGGCGGAGGTGTCATTGTCCAGAGAATGGTCTCATGCAAAAATGAAAAACATGCGATTGGTGCCACCTTATATTTTAACATCGCAAATTATGCATTACGGTCATGGCCATGGATACTTGCTGCAGTGGCATCCTTAATCCTCTATCCAGCAGTAAAAGATCATGAATCAGTATATCCAATGATGATGCTTGATCTGCTTCCTCAGGGACTTAAAGGACTCATGCTCGCATCATTTTTTGCTGCATTTATGTCAACCCTCAGCACCTATCTCAATCTTTCCTCTGCATACTTCATTAATGACTTTTACAGGAGATTTGTAAAAAAGAACGAAACAGAAAAACACTACATAACCGTCACAAGGATTTCCATTCTTATCTTGAGTGTAATAACTGCAATTGTGACTTATTATGCTACCTCAATTGTAGAAGTATTTAAATTTCTTATTGCATTTGGAAGTGGCACCGGTCTTGTGTATCTCATGCGCTGGTTCTGGTGGAGAATAAATGCCTGGAGCGAGATATCAGCAATGATCGCTTCAACAGTCATATCTTCGTATATCTATATTGCCCACCCAGATCTGCCATTCTATGCAAAACTGTTTTTTATAATATTTTTTTCTACGATAGTCTGGGTAACAGTAACCCTTTTCACAAAGCCTGTTGATAGAACACATCTCGTAAATTTTTATAGAAAGACGAGAATCGGTGGAATTGGATGGAAACCAATAGAAAATGACATGGAGAGATTCAATGATCCCAAAAACAATTTATATGCTTCTGTAAAAAACTGGGTTTGTGGCTGCGTATTTATCTATGGCATAACCATAGGGTCTGGAATGTTCTTTTTTCAGAGATCTGTTGAAGGAATCATATACATAGTTATCAGCTTCATTTCTGGTATTCTTGTCTATAGAGGATTTTTAAAATGAAAATTATCGATATCCATACTCATGGCATAGGTGGTTATGATACAAAGACAGCAAATGAAGAACATATTCTGAAGATAGCTGAAATACATGGCTCAAGCGGAATTTCTGAAATCGTCTTCACCATATACCCTGACACCATAAAGGTAATGAGGGAAAATATTGCTTCTGTAAAACGGGCAATGGAAAAACAGAAAGACCCCCTTTACCCATCACGAATAATCGGTGTTCATCTTGAAGGCCCATTTCTCAACCCTGCAAAATGCGGCGCGCTCAAGGCACTCGCATTCATCGAATCAACAGAATACAACCTTAAAGAACTTATCGAAGGCTTTGAAGACATGGTAAAGATAATCACCATCGCACCCGAAATCGATGGAGCAACAGGACTTATCAGGAAGATATCTAAAAGGGGAATCATTGTGAGCATGGGGCATTCAGATGCAACTTATGCTGAGGCAGAAGCTGGTTTCCATGCAGGGGCAAAAGGAATTACACACCTCTTCAATGCAATGCGGGGTTTTCACCACAGAGAACCGGGAATTGCAAGCTTCGGACTCTTAAATCAAAATATCTATGTCGAAGTTATTGCAGACCCCTATCACCTGCATCCAATGACTCTTGAAATGATATTCAAATTTAAAAACCCTGAGAGAATAATAATAATATCAGATTCAGTAAAAGAGACAAAAAGTGGTGAGATGAGAAATAAGGTAAAGGGTATCATTAATGCTCACAGGAAACTCTCAGGTGGCTGCATGACCATTGTCGAATCCTCAAAAAGGCTTATCGAAATGGGATTTGATGAAAGTGTTATTATGAGGTGTGTCACAGAAAATCCCGAGAGATACTTACAGACAACTACCTGACTTTATTGTACTAACTTTTATTCAGGATTTTCATTTTCTCATTCTTTGTTCCGTTTTAAAAACTTTTTATAAGTAGAGATCTCTTCTTCAAAATTATCACTCAGGATTTTTTTACCTATACTATTATCTATCTCCTTAAGGTTCCAGAACCTGACCTCGTCTATTTCTTCCTTGTTAAAAACTATTTCACTGTCATAGAGGCATGAATAGGTATAGACAAGCTCAGTTTCATAGGGGTTTGAATGAATATAGGAATAGAGAAATCTTGGTTGACACATAGTTATACCGAGTTCTTCGTTCATCTCACGTCCTACTGCATCAGGGATGGCTTCGCCAGGGTTGACATGACCACCTACAGATGTGTCCCACTTCCCAGGCGTAACATCTTTATTCATTGAGCGCTTCTGGAGTAAAAGTTCTCCTTTACCATTAAATACAAGAACGTGAACAACTCTATGAATCAGGGACGGGTTAACATGTATCTCAGACCTCGGAAAGATGCCGATGACCTCACCCCCATCGTTTACTACCTCTAAGAACTCTTCTTGATTATCCATTTGTCATGACATCCATTATTTTAGTTCATTTTATTGTAAGTTTTACTCATTATATATGAGAGAGTTAAAGCTGGTCTACAATGCAATCATATACAAAGTTGCAGTATAATAGTCATCAGTCATAAGTGATAAGTTTTCATTAAATAAGAATGCTCAAAACATAAGAAATTGCAGGGTTATTTACTATGAATCTTCTTACTGCATACATCATCACATTTATCGCAAGTTTCTGTACATTAGTCATTGAGATTGTCGCTGGTCGAATCCTTGCTCCATTTGTTGGTGTCTCTCTTTATACCTGGACAAGTATTATAGGCGTTGTCCTTGCCGGAATCAGTATTGGTGCCTATTTAGGTGGGAAACTGGCAGATAGATTCCCTGAGAAAAAAACCTCGGTATGGCTACTCTTGTTATCAGGTTTAGCCGCACTTTCAATCGTACCGCTTACAAATTTTGTACCGCACTATCCTTTTTCCGTGTCACTTATGTGGCGGAGCCTCTTTGTCACGACTCTCATTTTTTTTATCCCGAGCTTTCTGCTTGGAACTATCTCACCGGTTGTGGTGAAGCTTGCAATTCAGAACTTAGACAGGGTAGGAAATGTTGTAGGGAAAATATATGCCTTCTCAACATTAGGTTCAATCCTTGGTACCTTTGCAACGGGCTTCTTCCTTATCTCATGGATGGTGACAAGGAACATCATATTAATAATGGGCGCAATTTTAATTATTACAGGTAGGATTAATAGCATATGAGTGGTATCGCTATCTGGATAACAGGACTTCCCGGAAGCGGGAAAAGCACAGTTGCTGATGCATTAAAAATAGCCCGTTCTGAATCTATTATTCTGAGAATGGACGAATTAAGAAAGATCGTGACGCCTGAGCCAACCTATTCTGATGCTGAAAGAGAAATAGTTTACAGGACGCTTGTCTATGTCGCAAAGATACTCACAGAAAACGGACATGATGTCATCATAGATGCTACAGGGAATCTCAGGAGATGGCGGGAGCTTGCAAGAAAACTCATACCAAAGTATATGGAAATATATCTCAGATGTCCGATTGAGTTGTGTAGAGAGAGAGAAAAGCAGAGGATAGAGACACACGGAGCACCAAAGGATATCTACAAAAAGGGAGCCGAGGGTTGGCCTGTTCCTGGCGCGGTGGCGCCTTATGAAGAGCCATTGAATCCTGAGATTATAATTGATATGGACAAAACTTCATTAAAAGATATAACAGAAATAATAAAAAAGAAAATAGAGGCCTTTTCTCTATAAGTATTCATGCCTTATGTCCTGAAAAACCTCCTTGAACCAAATCCCTTGAGTTCAAACATTACTGCAAAGGTAAAGTCATGCGGTTTCTTCACAAACACCATATTGACGCCCCAGCATTGACTTATATATCTAAGATTAATAGTAGTGTCTGTTATCTGTTTTTCTCGGCCGTCGTAAAAGAATCTCACTTCTGTATGTAAAGATTTAAATGGCTGGAGTCCGAATCCTGCTCCAAAGAATGTAATATCCTCCTGTCTGTTATATCTCTGCATTGCTCCAATGAGCACATCTGAGACCTTTATCCACATATCAGAATTTACACTTTCAACCTTGCCTGTATTGACATCATAACTTGTATCAAGGCGAAGAGGGATAGGCTTTTTTACACCAAGCTCGAGCTTTAAGGGGAGGAACGGCCTGTCTCCATCATAAAATGAGTCAAAACCCTGTGAAACCCTCATAACCATAATTTCTCCACTGTTATCTAAAAACCTGTTCAGTAAAGCGAGTTCTATCCTGGATGTTTTCTTGAAAAGTTCTGTTGAATCGAATACAGGTAAGTTATTCTCTGAATTTGTGATAAGATGATATTCTATGGAAGGTTCAATGATATGCGTAAATGATTCGTACTTTTTTATCAACCTTGTATGAGTGATAAAATTATACTCGAGAGCTTCCCTGTGAGGAGAGTTCCCTGTCTCTTCATTGTCACGGAGTGAATATGCTGTCTCACGTAATGCAAGATCCTGTGTGACCACAAAATCACTGCCAAATGTATGGGAAATCTTTGGATAGATATCAAGTCTCTGTCCGGATACACCTTGATCCCTCCAGAAATTAGAGACTGTGGCGATAGTCGAAAACCAGAAATTTCCAATCTTTGTAGGGTTCAGGACATATCCTGCTTCAGGTAATTTTTGGGTAGGTTTAGTCGTCTCCTTGAGGTCAACCCAATACTGTGATAAAAGGTACGCACGTGAGTTTGGAAGAGGGAGCGATATCTCTCCGTCTGACTCGAGAAAACGATATGTACGATTCTCACGAAGAAGACTGAATTCCCTGTAGAAGTCCTTCTCGTTTACATAGTTTATATTGAGAAAACCACCGATTCCTTCTGTGGATCTTTGCTCGTGGACAGCTTTGAACTCGTAGATATCTTTGTTAAGTTCTGTATCTCTTATATGATAAAGCCATGCGTTGCCTTTTATATCTCCTGCTTCTACATACCTGTATTCTAAGCCTTCACCAATACCTCTCTTCGAATACATATCCATAACAAAGGTCATGTCCCTGTTTTCTGACATTGCCCAGAAGAAAGGAATATTAAGATGTGCTCCCCTTGATTTACTATAACCTATACCGGGTGTAAGAAACCCTGTCTGCCTTTCAGCAAGAATCGGCGCCCAAAGATATGGTGCATAGAGGACAGGGATATCGTTGATGTGAAAGGAGACATCTTTCGCTTTCAATCTCTCTCCGACCACTGCATTTACCTCTTTACCCTTGAAACACCATGCAGGCAGCGGACCATCACATGTGGTAAAAGTCGCCTCCGGGCTGAAGTAATAACCCTCCCCTCTTTTTTCAACTTCTTTTCCTGAGATATGATAGTTGTCTTTTTTGAAGAAAATTGCGGTTTCGTAAAGCCTACCTGTTTTTATTTCAAGATTTAACTCTGCCCTGCTTGCGGTAAATGACATGTCTTTATCATTGTATCTGACATTTCCTATCATAATTGCATCAGAAGTTTGCTCATTATATCTCATCTCATCTGATTCAATAGACATCTCCCCTTTCTTAACCTTCACAGAGCCTTTCGCAATGTATGTGGATGTCTCTTCTTCATATTCAAGAGATTCTGAGGTTACAGTGATTTGCTCTTCTGCAAAACAGTATCCAGTGAAAAGTGAAAAGTGAAAAAAGAAAAGTGAAATAAAAATTAGTAAATAGCATCCTGTTTTTCTCAACTGATAACTGATAACTGATAACTGATAACTATTTTTTATCATTCCCTGAGCCTTGTGAGCACACCCTTCTGTCCTATAACCTCTTTTGCCTCTCCTATTGTATAAAAAGAACCCGTAATGACAATAAGCGAAGAGTTTAATTTTGAGATTTGAGTCTTGAACTTTGAAATTTTATTTTCCTTTAACTTGTCACTGTCGTTCATTGCCATTTCAAGAGCA
>JAOUJR010000252.1 GCA_029883145.1 Nitrospirota bacterium | reverse complement strand
TATTTTAAAAGACAGGGACATTGTTGAATTCAATATCTGATTCGCTCTGCTCCTGTATATGCATGTTCTTCCAAGAATACGTTAAATCAGAAATCACCTTATGGTTAAAGGGATTTGATAAGATAAAATTAGGGGAAATTACTTATGTATTTTGAACTTCCTGTTTCACTGTATGCACAATTGATAAATACAAACAATTTTGTCCTTCTCGAGACATCAAAATACGACGAAAAAAACCTTGAGTCCTATTTATTTATCAATCCTGTTGACACTATCAAAATCTATTCAGTAACGGAAGTCCCTTCTTTATTTTTTAAAATCGAACATTATCTGAAACAGAATTATTATCTCGCCGGTTATTTGGGCTATGAATGCGGATACCATTTTGAGGAAGTCTTTTCAACCTTGAATGTTCATCTCAATTATCCAGTTGCATGGTTTGGTGTTTATGAAAGACCTATTGTTTTCAATCACCTTACTGGCAAATCTGAAAATTATGCCTTTTCTTGCGATCTTGAAAAAGAGGTTTTATTTAATGAGTTCATGCTGGAAAATTTTGAATTTAACATTCCTGAAGTAGAATATGTTCAGAAGATAGAAAAGATAAAAGATTACATATCAAATGGTGATGTCTATCAAATTAATCTTACCGGAAAATATAAATTTAGGTTCTCTGGTTCTGCTCTCGCCTTATATGACTCTTTGAAGAAAAAGCAAAATGTTTCTTATGGCGCTTTTATTAATACAGAAGATCTTATGATTCTCTCCCTGTCACCTGAACTCTTCCTTAAAATAGATGAAGACAGGATTGCAACAAAACCAATGAAGGGGACAGCAAGAAGGGGAAAGACAATAGAGGAAGATGAGATTCTAAAAGAGGCATTGAGGGGTGATGAAAAAAATAGAGCTGAAAACCTTATGATTGTGGATTTATTAAGAAACGACATAGGCCGAATTTCAAAGTTTGGTTCTGTTCATGTCTCTGAACTTTTTTCTGTTGAAAAATATCAGACGCTTTTTCAGATGACATCGACAGTCGAAGGAAAAATTCGAGAAAACTCAAATTACTATGAGTTATTCAGAGCAATCTTCCCTGGTGGCTCAGTAACAGGCGCCCCAAAAATCCGTGCAATGGAGATAATACATGAACTTGAGGGAGAACCAAGAGGGATCTATACAGGTGCGATAGGGTTTATTTCCCCTGAAAGGGAAGCTGTTTTCAATATAGCGATAAGAACGGTAGTAATCCAGGGGGATAGAGGTGAAATGGGAACAGGTGGCGGAATTGTCTGGGATTCAGACCCTGAAGCCGAATATGAAGAATGCAGATTAAAAGCGAATTTTTTAACAACCCCCTACGAAGAGTTTGAATTATTGGAGACAATTCTCTGGAGTGATGAATATTTTCTCCTCGAAAAGCACTTGGAGAGATTGGAAAAATCTGCGGAATATTTTGACTATCCATTTAGTGCACTTTATCTTGCCTCTGTTCTTGATAGAGAAAATAACAAATTCGAAAAAGGCAGAAAATACAAAGTAAGATTGCTTTTGAGTCGATATGGACAGGTACAAATCGAGAGCAATTTATTGGAGGATAACAGACAGACTGCAAATCTCGCCATAATCTCACCTGTCAGGAGTCATTCAAATGATCTGTTCCTCTATCATAAGACGACAAAAAGGAATCTTTATGACAGAGCCTATCGAGATGCGTTGAGCAGAGGGTTTATTGAGGTTGTTTTCATGAATGAAAAAGAGCAGATAACCGAAGGTGCTATCAGCAATATATTTATAAGGAAGGGTGAAAATTACTACACGCCGCCTGTTGAGTGCGGCTTGTTAAAAGGGATTTATCGTCAATATCTTCTTGAGACTCTTCCAAATGTTGAAGAAAAAATTCTATACCTGGATGACCTTAAGAATGCTGATTCACTACTTATCTGCAATTCTGTGCGCGGAATTCAGGAAGTAAAAATAGATTCGATACTGAATGATTCATAAATTGTATACAGTAGGCAGGAGAGAGAGCAACTTCGCTCATTCTCGTCACCCGACATACGTCGGGGGACTCCGAGGCTTTTGCCTCTTAATTATTTTCAATATACTCTCGGACTATCGGCAAAAGAAACCGCTCAGATGCTCTCTCTCCTGCCTTTATGATAAGGGGTCACCCTGATAAGAGATGAACATTCCCTAATCGTACTTTTTTCAATCCTTCTGCCTTTGCAGCTTCAAGACATTGATAGGCATGCGTCTTCGATGTTGTGGGAAGGTCAGACATATAGAAATGAGGATAGAAGGCGAGGAGGGCATAAGGGATGTCAGGATTAATGGATGCGATGAACCTCGCAATATTTCTGACCTCCTCTTCATCTACATAACCTGGAACAAGGAGTGTACTTGCGATTAAAAGAGGCGGTTCAGGTCTGTCTTTAATCCTCTCAGCGGCGAGCTTAAAATTCTCAAGTGTCCTTTTGTTTGTGACACCTGTTAATGCTTTGTGCAGTGTTTCATTCCATGCCTTAAGGTCAAATTTAATACACCCTCCGCTCTGGAGGGAAAGGTTAATCATTCCTTTCAACAGCCCAGGGTTCATGCTCCCATTCGATTCCCAGCAAATTCGGAGAATGCGCTCTTTGTTTTGATTGATTGCAAGCTTCGATGCCTTTATCGCAAAGTGAAGTTGGGGCGTTGGGTCACCACCAAAGTAGCATATGCAGGAAACCTTCGCACCCACCGCGCTCACAAGTTCTTCAACTTTGCTTCTTCTCCCCCTGGCTTGCTCTTCTCTAAAATGCCAGTTCTGGCAGAAGAGGCAGTTAAAAGTGCACGCATTGAAAAATACTGCAAGGTTCTTAAACCCTGTCTCGGGTCCATTTTTATATGCGAATTGAGGATAACCAGCACCTATGCCACCAGGACATACCCAGTCTGCAACACAGTTTGTGGGCAGAGGGTCATAATACCACATCACATTCGCTTCATTTGACGATGTCCCTGTGAGCCTTCCACCTTTGTTTACCCGTAAGCCACAATACCCTCTCTGGTTTTCAGGAATAATGCATTCATTCACACAGAAACGGCATGAAATTCCCCCGGTTTCCTTTGGTGGTCTTGAAGGAAGGTTGAATGCACTTCGGCTTATTAGATGAGCTTTTTCTACAACAGGTAATGCTTCTAAATTTTCCTTAATGCATTTATTACAAAGCTGAAGCCCCCTGCTGATGAGCCTCGACTCTTTGTCGCACAGGAGGCACTTCATTGCAGGTTACCTTAATCTTTCTCTACAACTTTACCGATACTTACAATCTTATTTTCGTTCTCAACATCCATGAGCTTGACGCCCTGAGTGTTCCTTCCGTGAAGAGAAATATTTCCTGCAAGGGTTCTTATGATCTTTCCAGAGGTGGTTATCATCACAACCTCATCCTCATCTCTCACCTGCATAAGTCCAACTGCTGTGCCACCTTTCTCTGTAAGTTTGATAGAAATG
>JAOUJR010000320.1 GCA_029883145.1 Nitrospirota bacterium | reverse complement strand
CCGCCCCGCTTTTGAACAGGGTAATCGCCTATATGTGAACGTTTCCCGGATCCCCTTTCTGTCACGGTAAGGAGAGCAGTTTTTTCTTCTGCTACTTCTGCTGAGACAGCTTCATCTGTCTTCACAAGCCTGATACCTCTCACTCCTTTTGCCGTACGCCCCATATCACGCACATCTTCTTCATTGAATCTTATTGAAAGTCCGTTCCTTGTGCCGATGATAAGATCGCTTTTGCCATCTGTCTTTCTGACCGCAATTAATTCATCACCTTCATCGAGTGTGATGGAGATGATTCCTTTTCCCCGTGGGTTACTGTATTCTTCGAGGGCTGTCTTTTTTACTATCCCGTTCTTCGTGAACATCACAAGAAATCCTTCCTTGAAGTCACGGACAGGAAGGGCTGTTGTAATCCTCTCACCTTCTGAGAGTGCAAGCAGGTTCACAAGGGCTTTCCCTTTTGCAGCACGGCCTGCTTCTGGTATCTGGTAAGCTTTGAGCCAGTAGAGACGACCAAGGTTAGAGAAGAAGAGCATGTAGTCATGCGTTGCTCCGATGAAGAGCTGTTCAACAAAATCCTCTTCCTTTGTCTCCATGCCCATGAGGCCCTTGCCCCCTCTGCGTTGGCTTCTATAGGCACTTAACGGGTTTCTTTTTATGTATCCCTGATGTGAAAGGGTAATGACCATCTCTTCATCAGTGATAAGGTCTTCGATGGTAATCTCCTTGGTCTCTGAAGTAATCTCTGTCTTTCTTTCATCAGCGTATTTGTTTTTAATCTGAAGGAGTTCACCCTTTATAATCTGTGAAACAAGAGCATCACTTCCGATTATAGCCTTGAGCCTCTCTATCTCTTTTAATGTATCTTTAAATTCCATTACTATTTTTTCCCGCTCAAGGCCGGTAAGTCTCTGGAGTTTCATATCAAGGATTGCCTGTGCCTGAATCTCTGATAGAGGATAATTCCTTACTAACGCAGCCTTTGCCTCATCAGGTGTCTTTGACTTTCTGATAAGGGCTATTATCTCATCGAGGTGATCCAAAGCAATCTTTAATCCTTCCAGAATATGTGCCCGCTCTTCAGCCTTTCTGAGTTCAAAACGTGATCTTCTCAAAACTACATCCCGTCTATGCTGTAAAAAATAACTGAGGAGTTTCTTTAACCCTAATACCCTAGGCTGACCGCCAACAAGTGCGAGCATGATTATCCCGAAGGTGGTCTCCATCTGTGTATGCTTATAGAGGTTATTCAAAATAACCTGTGCCATTTCTCCTCTTTTCAGTTCCAGTACAACCCTGATACCATCTCTGTCTGACTCATCTCTGATTTCAGATACACCTTCAATCTTCTTTTCCCGTACAAGCTCTGCAATCTTTTCTATTAACCTTGCTTTGTTTACCTGATAGGGAAGCTCTGTAATAATAATATTCTCTCCACCTCTATGCTCACGCTCAATCCTGGCCTTTGCCCTGATCTTTATAAGTCCCCTCCCTTCATTATAGGCCTGCACAATTCCATCGGTACCGTGGATAATACCTCCTGTGGGAAAATCAGGACCACGGATGACAGACATCAGATCTTTTACCATTGTATCAGGATCTTCAAGCAACATCACAAGCCCGTCTATCACCTCTCCAAGGTTATGGGGCGGTATATTTGTAGCCATACCCACTGCAATTCCAGATGAGCCGTTAATGAATAAATTCGGGATTCTCGACGGCAATACTACAGGCTCTTCTGTTGTCTCATCAAAATTCGAAATAAAATCGACAGTCTCTTTGTCTATGTCAGCAAGGAGTTCTTCTGCGAGTGCTGCAAGCCTTGCCTCTGTATATCTGTATGCAGCAGCCGGGTCTCCATCGATAGAGCCGAAGTTTCCCTGGCCATCCACGAGAGGGTATCGCATATTAAAATCCTGGGCAAGTCTTACAAGCGCATCGTACACTGCTGTATCACCATGTGGATGGTATTTTTTTAATACCTCACCGACGACACCAGCACATTTAGAATACTTTCTCCCTGGAAGAAGCCCTTCTCTGAACATTGCATAGAGTATTCTCCTCTGTACAGGCTTCAGCCCATCCCTTACTTCAGGAAGCGCCCTCCCGATGATTACGCTCATCGCATAATCAAGATATGAAACCTTCATCTCCTCTTCTATACTTACCGGTACCTTCGCCATTTAATCTCCTCTTAAAATTTGTATAACATTAAATTTTAACATATTGCATTTCCATACGGATAAAAATATAATTATTCACATGTTATCCAAAGTTCTCAGTGCAAGTATCATCGGTATCGATGCCCATCCTGTAGAAGTCGAGGTGGACATCACCTCAAGGGGTCTTCCTCATTTTTCGATGGTCGGCCTGCCTGATGCAGCAGTCAAGGAATCGAGGGACAGAGTGAGGGCTGCGCTCAAAAATATCGGGTTCAATTTCCCGCTTAAGCAGATCACTGTAAATCTTGCACCTGCTGATCTAAAGAAAGAGGGCTCTTCTTTTGACCTCCCTATCGCAATCGGAATCATTGCTGCTGAGGGTGTGATTGGATTAGATTCTGTGAACAGTTATCTCCTCACCGGCGAGCTTTCACTTGACGGAAAGATAAAACCTGTAAAAGGTGCGTTATCAATGGCTCTGAGAGCAAAGGAACTCGGTTTAAAGGGAATAATTCTTCCGGAGGAGAATGCTCCAGAGGCTGCGGTTGTGAAAGGCATTCCTGTATTTGGAATAAGAAGCATTCCTGAGGTCATTGAATTTCTAAGGGATAGCAACTTCAAGATTCCTTTCGAGGTAAATGTCCATAAGGCAATGGAAGAAAACTCAATCTATGAGGATGATTTCTTCGAGGTGAAAGGACAG
>JAOUJR010000235.1 GCA_029883145.1 Nitrospirota bacterium | reverse complement strand
AAAGGGCGCTTGAGGTTGCTGCTGCTGGCGGCCACAACGTGTTGATGATCGGCCCTCCTGGTTCAGGCAAAACAATGCTCGCAAAGAGGCTTCCGACAATACTTCCTGGCATGACATTTGACGAGGCGTTAGAGACAACAAGGATACATAGTGTTGTCGGCCTTCTCAGGGATGGACAACCGCTCCTTGCAATAAGACCTTTCCGTTCACCGCATCACACAATATCTGATGTTGCATTAATAGGCGGCGGTCAGATCCCGAAACCAGGTGAGGTGAGTCTTGCAAACAACGGAGTCCTCTTTTTAGATGAGCTTCCAGAATTCAAAAGGAACGTACTGGAAGTTCTCAGACAGCCACTTGAAAATGAAGAAGTGACAGTCTCGAGGGCTGTGGCATCTATCACTTATCCGGCAAGTTTCATGCTTGTCGCTGCCATGAACCCCTGCCCCTGCGGGTATTTTGGAGACAGCAGACATCAGTGTACCTGTACACCGGGCCAGATTCATCGTTACAGACACAGGGTCTCAGGACCGTTGCTCGACAGAATCGACATTCACATAGAAGTGCCTGCAGTGCCCTATAAAGAATTGACAACTGAATACTCAGGAGAGAAGTCAGAAGACATAAGGAAACGTGTTCTCACTGCGAGGGATGTTCAGCTTGAACGGTTTAAGAACGATAAGAAGCTTTATTCAAACGGCCAGATGAAGACAAGACATATTAAGAAATATTGCAAACTCAATCCGGATGCGCAAACCCTCCTTGAAACCGCAATGCACAAACTCGGTCTTAGTGCACGGGCATATACAAGAATATTGAAATTATCACGTTCAATTGCAGACCTCGACTCCTCAGAGGACATTCAATCCCACCACGTCTCAGAGGCGATACAGTACCGGACACTTGATAGAGGGGTGTTTTAAAATCCTTTTGAAATGGTTAAGTATTGACAGAGGTATAACTTTATGTTATACATAAAGTATGAAAACAGCGTTATCTATCCCAAACGAAATCTTTAGAGAAGTTGAAAAGTTTGCTAAAGAACATCATTACTCCAGAAGTGAAGTATTCGTTATAGCGGTCAAAGAATTCCTGAAAAAACTGGAATCTAAAAAACTTTTAGATGCCCTTAATAACGCATACTCAGATGTCGAGTCTCCAGAAGAAAAAACTCTACGGGAGAAGAGCAAAAAATACTATATCAGTAGAGTTTTAAAGGAATAATATTGACAATTAACCAGGGTGACATTTTCTGGGTTGATTTAGGTGTACCAAAAGGCTCAGGACCTGGATATAGGCATCCACATGTTGTTATTCAAAATAATATTTTCAATGAAAGTAAGATCAATACAGTAGTAGTTTGTGCCTTAACATCCAATCTAAAAAGGGCAAAAGCACCTGGGAATGTCCTGATTCAAAAGGGAGAGGGTAATCTCAAGAAAGACAGCATAGTAAACATATCACAGATTATAACGGTAGATAAATCAGACATCATTGAAAGAATTGGTTCTTTATCCCCATCAAGGGTTAAAGAGATAATAGAAGGTGTCCAGCTCTTAATAGAGCCGAGAGAACTCTCCTAATATCCTTTAATCGCATGCCAGTCTACGACTCGTCTACGACCCGTAGGGTAGGGAGGCAAGCTCATGCCTTTACCCTGTTAGATGTTTACTATCTAATAGGGTTCCCTCCGCCACATTTGTCCTTTTCCCCTGCTCTCGTGAAACACAGTAAACAGATATGCAGAGAATGCTTTACTTTATGTTGCTGGTAGGCTATACTTAAACATAAGTTATGTAAGTAACTGGAGGTTATATGGGAAAGATTGTAACTATAGAATATGCGAGAAAAAAACTTGGAGACCTTGTGGATTCTGCGAGGCTGAGGGGAGACCAATATATCATCAGCAAAAAAGGTAAGCCAGCTGCTGCTATTGTGCCGATAGAGGTCGTCCAGAGACATGAAGAGTCAAAGAGAGCCCTCTTACGACTTATTGAAGAAGTTCACGAGAAGAATAAAGGGAAGAAGGCTGAAGAAATAGAAAAAATAATAGATGAAGCGGTAAAATGGGCACGGCGTAAAAACAAGGCATGATGATTAGAGTCGTGCTCGATACAAATCAGCTCGTCTCTGCTTTATTAAATCCTGAAGGTCCTGCATTTGAAATAGTAAAAGCATCAGGACTCATAGGAGAGCAGAAATATGAGCTTGTGATATCTGAAGAAATCCTTTCCGAGTTCAGAAGAGTGCTTTCATATCCGAGAATACAGAAACTCCATAAGTGGTCTAAAGAAAAGATTGAGATATTTATTACCCTGCTCAAAGAGATTGCACACATTGAAGAAAGTCACAGCAGACAGAAGATTGTTCCCGGAGATCCTGATGACGATAAGTTTTTTCACATAGCTTTAAAATCCGGTGCTCAGTATATTATTAGCCGTGATGCACATCTTTTAAGCATAAAAGAATTGGGAGGTATAAAAGTATTAAAGCCAGAGGTCTTTTTGAGCGCATTAAAAAGAGGCTCTTTGTAACAATAATAAAGATAGGCAACTTAAGAAAATTCCAACAAAATGACTTATACATTGAAGAAATAAGAGGATAGTGATTTACGATTTGTTATGGAAACGATCCGAGAACAAAGGGAAGACCATATGGGAAAACGTTGGAGTGTTGATTGACAAAGAAGACGGAAAGAAATCCATCAAGCTCGACTTGATACCGGTATCAAAAGACTGGGACGGATGGCTTGTAGTTTCAGAGAGGAGAGAGAAGGTAGAAGAGCCGTTTTAAAAGACAATCGCTCAGTCACTCAGGATAACTTTCTATGGTATAATTGAAAAAACTAAGAAAGGAGAATTATCAGAGATGAAAGCGGCAGCTGAAAAAATAAATCCCGAAGACTACATCCTTTCAGCCCTTTCGCCGGATGACCGGCTCGATGCAGCATTTAAGATCGCGAGAGAGGCTTTCAAGAAGACCACATTGACTATAAAGGATATTGAAACCTCCGTGAAATACATAAGGAGAAAGGTTTACGGAAAAAAGAAATAGAGTAGTCATCGATGACTGGTTATAGGGACTTGTTGGACATTACTGACCTCACCTTTAAACTCAAAATTGTGACCCCTGGTGAGTTTATGAGAAGATACTAAACCTTCGCATGGAATATGCCAGCACTGCAAGGGGTCGCCCCGAAAGCTTTCGGGACTCATACCAGTCTACGACTCGTAGGGTAGAGAGGCAAGCTCGTGCCTTTACTCCAATTTTAAATTTTATCCGTTAGACATTATTAGAAATCTTATTTCTTTTATCCTGAAATCTACACTAAGAAAGAGTTACATTATTTTAGAGACATCTTCAAATCCGCACGGAAGATCCTTTTTCACAAATGCAGATTTTGCCAACTAGTGTCCTGTCTGTAACACTTCTTTACACTTTTTTATTCTGTCATTCCCGTGTAAACGGGAATCCAGAGGCAATGGTACTGAATTCCTGCTGGAGTTTATCCCGCACTTTGATGCGGGGCAGGAATGACAGATGATATAAAGTTATTTAACGGACAGGACACTAGTGTGGTGTCCCTAACAGATCTATGCACTATTTTCTTTCGTCATTCCCGTGTAAACGGGAATCCAGTGGCTCTGGTTCTG
>JAOUJR010000041.1 GCA_029883145.1 Nitrospirota bacterium | reverse complement strand
TTGAAATAAAGGAGTTTCCTGAGTATTATTTTCAAAAAACTCATCTGAAATATCTCCAATGAAATCAATAAAAAAATTGAATTGTTCTGCATTTTTTTATTTTCTATTTTTATCTATTTTATATTTTAACATAGCTTTTTGTATGGATATTGAATATTATGGCTCTTTTGTGACCAGATTGGTTGAAAATAAATTTAGAAAAGATAATCCGCTTAATCCTGGTTTTAGGGTGTTCAATCTCGCTGAGTGCGAAAGTAAAATTTATTTAAATCTTTTTATGAATTTATCTTTTAATGAGAATATCAAATTTGCATTAAAAACAAGACCAACGTGGATTAAAAAAGAAAATAAAGAAATGGGGAAAAATTATCTTGACAATGCTTATATTAATTTCAACTTAGGGAAGGGTCTATTTTTATCTGTGGGGAAAGAAAATTTGATCGGAGGTGTAGGGTTTAGCTACTATCCATCTGACTTTTTCAGCGAGAAAAAGGAAATAGACTTTACATTGAAAGAAGAAGAACAGAGCTCTGACCGAGAAGGGAATTATATTGTACGGAGTGAACTCTTATTAGAAAATGTAACTCTAACAGCAATCATAGCGCCTGAAATCGATAGTCTGCAAGAAGAACACATACGATCAGAATTTAGATTTTCTACTTTGCTATATGATACCGACTTATCTATATCTTATTTCTATTCAAATTATGGAAGGATAGGATGGAACATATCCAGGGCAGTTGGACAAAAATTTGAAGTTCACAGCGCATTGGGGCTTGGATTTGGTAGCGATAGAAAATATTTGCGAAAAAAAAGTGAGGTTGGTGTACCTGGCAGTGGAATTTTTGAATATGAGGTATATGAGCCAGTTGATGAAGAAAAACTTTTTCTAAGAGGACTCATCGGGGGACATTACACATCTGCAAATAAGACTAATTACATCGTAGAATATTTTTATAATCAAGATGGATACGATGAGAACGAGTGGAAAGAATTTTTTACAATAATTAAGGATAATAGCAACAAACTCATCTCGCCACCAAGCGGTTTTTCCAAAGATTTATTCAAATTTAATCTTTCATTAGCAAATTCCTTAATGACATACCGTTATTTAAGGCGACATTATTTATTTGCTCGCGTCTGGAATCCTGAAATTTATAATAGATTTGACGTTACCTGTGGTATATTGCTAAACCTTGAAGATAAAAGTTTTGTTATCTTACCAACAGCCGACTACAAATTGATAAAGGATTTTATGATGTTGAGGCTTGGAGGGGCTGTATTTAAGGGCGATGAAGAATCAGAATTCGGTCTGTCTCCCATGGAAAATTATTATTATTTTGAAACAAGATTCTTCTTTTAGGGGTGAAAATGATCAGTGGGATAGGGGTAGATATAATACAAGTCAATCGGATTAAAAAGGCGATAGAGAATAGTGGTGATGGATTCATCAATAAGGTATTCACTAAGGGAGAACAGGAATGCTGTAGGAGGGGAAAAAATATATATCAGCATTTGGCCGCGCGGTTTGCTGGTAAGGAAGCAGTTTTGAAAGCTTTTAATCTTGGATGGAGTAGTGTTGATTGGAAGAGTATAGAAATAGAAAATGACGCCACGGGCGCACCCCGGGTAATTTTACACAACCGCATGAAAGAGATATGTGACGAAAAGTATGTTGATAAAATATTCTTTTCCATATCACACTTTGGTTCTTATGCGGTTGCAGTTGTAATCCTTCAAACTTGGACCAAAAATGAATGAGGATATTTTCGAGCTTTTTAAAAGAGTTGAGGCAGGTAGAATTGCGATGGTTTATAAAGGAGATTATATCTCTTTTGGTGAGTTAGCAAAAATATCCGAGCAATTGGCATTGTCATTGAAAAAAATTGGATGTAAAAAATCTGCAGTTGTAGGATTTTTATTGAAAGAATCTCCAGAACTTATTTATTCTCTCTTAGCAGTAGCAAAAATAGGGGGCGCTTTTTTCTCAATCAATGTAAAATATCCAAAAAGAACAATACAGGAGGTCATTTTAAGAACAACACCCAAAATACTTATTGTTGACCCTCTATTGATATCTAAATTAGGAATACTTAAAAATAAGATAAAAAAGTCAGTCAGATTTTCTTCAAGAATCCACTTGTTGTCATTTGAGTTGGATAGAAAAATTTCAAGAGAGAAAGATACATTTGCTATTTTATTTACTTCTGGGACAATCGATACACCTAAGGGTGTATACCACAGTCAACAGGATTTTATCTTTGTTGGAGAAAGATGTTTTTCTACATGGGGAATTAAGCAACAGGAAAGATTTTTGTCCTGTATTCCTCTTTTTTCTGCTGCTACTTTAGGTTGTATTTTAATTCCAAGCCTTTGTTATGGACAGACACTTGTTCTATCAGAAGGTAGGGGAACAATGTCCTTAGTCAAGGTGGTCAATGAAGAGAAAACGAGTTTTATTATAGGAACACCGACAAGCTTTATTAAAATTATGAGATTTTTAGATGAAACTAACCAAAAAATTTTGGTAAAAAAGATTCGTGGCACTGTGACAGGGGCGGCTATAGCCGGTGGTTTTGTGCAACAGATGGAGGAAAAAACTGGAATTGAATTATATCCACATTATGGAATGACTGAACTGCTCGCCGTAACGTCTGTCTCTACCCACGGTGATTTTAATACTGTTGGTAAACCGCTAAAGGATATTAACCTCCAAATTGCTAAAAATGGAGAAATACTTGTTAAGAGCCCGGCAATGAGCTCAGGTTATCTTGAGAATAATTTATCTCCTCTGGCCAAAGATGGATGGTTTCATACGAAAGACAATGGGATGTTGGACAGAAATCGTAATCTAAAAATTCTTGGCAGGATGGATGATATGGTTAATAGAGGAGGGAATAATATCTATCCTTCAGAAATTGAGGATGTTCTCAACGAATGTCCCTTTATTTCTTGCTCGGGAGTAATCGGAGCACCCGATCCTACCTATGGAGAGAAAGTTGTAGCATTTGCTGTACCAAGAGATAGTCGTATCCGAAGGGAGAAGATAAGGGCATTTTTGTCTGACCGTTTGCCCGTTTTTAAGATACCCGATGAAATTATATTTATTAAAAGGATTCCTAAAACAGAAAGCGGGAAAGTTATTAGAAAAGAGTTAAAACTCGGATATGCAAAATTGAGGATGAAGTCAAATTAGTTCATTAGAACAAAAGGGTAGGAAAGATGGAAAAATTACTGGGAAATAAAGTCGCAATCGTTACAGGAGCATCTCGAGGCATTGGTAAAGCAATTGTATTGAAACTCGGTAGTGAAGGGGCTAAAGTAGCATTTAACTATTCATCAGATGATAAATCTGCAAGTGAGGTTATAAAGGCACTAGACGAATTAAAATGTGAATATCTGGTATTCAAAGGTTCGGTAGTGGATTTAACTTTTGTGAGGTCAATGATAGAAGAGGTGAAGAAAAAATGGCAAAGAATAGACATATTAGTAAATAATGCAGGTATTATACGGGATAAACCATTATTGATCTTATCTGAAAAAGATTGGGATGACGTCCTAACAGTTAACCTAAAAGGACCATTTTATTTTACAAAATATATCATATCTACAATGATTGCACAAAAGAGTGGTTCGATTGTAAATATCTCATCGCTTACAGGATTATTTGGGAGGGAGTCGCAAGCAAACTATGGTGCTGCCAAGGCAGGACTTATTGGCTTTACAAAATGTCTTGCTCGTGAACTTGGACGTTATAATATTAGAGTAAACGCAATAGCCTGTGGACTTATAGATACACGAATGACAAAACAGCTCCCAAGAGAAATATCACAAGAACTTATAAAGCTTATACCCTTGGGAAGGATTGGTAAGCCGGAAGAAGTAGCCAATACCCTGCTCTTTTTAGTATCTGACCTTGCTTCATACATAACGGGAGCGGTCATAAATCTTACTGGCGGCCAATATATGTAATAAGAAAATTAATTGTAAAAACTTCGCCACCAATATATCAGCTTGATATGAATTATTATATTTATAACATGTCTTTAATAAAAGATGAGTAAAAGAATACCCGAGAAAGAAGAAAGCATGATAACACCTAAGGAGGTGGCAGAATATAACCTTCTATGTAGGAAATATTTAACTAAATGGGGTTATGAAGCTGTTATAGATTGTCTTGTAAAAGAAGATATTTTACAAGGAAATATAATAGATCTTGGAACAGGAAGCGGTTGGCTGGCAATTGAACTGATAAAGAAAAGCAAAAATTATAAGGTTACGGGAATAGATCTTTCAGAAGAAATGTTAACGTTAGCTAAAAAAAATGTAAGGAGCATTGTAGATGATTCCGCCAACATTAAGTTCATTAAAGCGGATGCTAAGTGTATTCCTATGGAGGATAGTTTTTTTGATGCTGCAGTTAGTTATGCTTCCTTACATCACTGGTCTGGTAATCCATTGGAAGTTTTTAAAGAGGCTTTTCGTGTGGTTAAGAATGGGGGACTGATAGTCATTTTTGACCTTAAGAGAGCAGAAAAGAATCTTATATTTGTTAAAAGTATCCTCTCTAAAATTATGCGAGAGCTTTTTGAGGCTTCTTTGCGGGCTTCTTATACTCCTGGAGAGATAAAAGAAATACTTTCAAGTGGCACATTTACAAAAGATTGGAACATTGTAGAAAATTCTATGAGTTTAGGAATAATAGGGAGAGTGTCTAAGTGAAAAGGCGAGTTGTAGCAACTGGTATAGGAGTTGTATCGTCAATTGGTAACGACCAAAATTCTTTTTTTAGCTCAATTAAAACTGGGGTATCTGGAATTAGAGAATTTTCCTCCGAAGATTTCCCTAATTACCTTTGTGGTAAGGATGAACCTAATCAAGCTGGTTGGATAAAAAATTTTTTTCCTGAGAATTATTTTACAAAAGAAGAAATTGCACAAGTGGATTATCCCACCTTATTAATCTTAAAAGCGGTTCAAGAAGCTCTCAAGGATTCCAAAATTGACTATAGGAAAAAAAGAGTAGGAGTGCTTTTAGGTACAGCCGTAGGTTTGCGGCCTCCTTATGGACGACTTAATTCAAGCCTAAAGGCTTATTCCCGCGGAGACACTTCTTTTCTTCCCCACCCTCAGCCATATCAGTCTTGTTTCATGGAATTTCTTACAGAAATGCCTGTAGAAGTAATCCATAAAAAATATTGTCTTCAAGGAAGAGGGATGGGGATAACCGGTATTTGTGCCTCGGGAAGTATTACTTTATGTTTAGGCATGGATTTAATAAAAAATAATTGTCTTGATGCTGTCATATGCGGAGGATTTGATTTTTTTCATCCAAGACAAAACAGACTTTTTTCTCATTTTAGAATGTTAACTAAAGAAAAATGCCAACCCTTTGATAGGAACAGAAAGGGGTTTCAATTAGGTGAAGGGGTCGGAGTGGTTTTATTAGAAGAATTAGACAATGCCAAGGAGAGGGATGCTTTTGTTTATGGAGAAATAAAGGGGTACGGAATTACCAATGATGCTTTTCATCTAGTGATTCCTTCTCCGTTAGCAGTTGAGTATGCTCAAGCTATTGATTCAGCAGTTAAGGATGCCGGGATTGATATTGATGCTGTAGATTATTTTTGTCCAGTCGGGAGAGGGGGAATAGACAGTGATTTAAAAGAGGCGTGTGGGATTAAGAGAGCATTAAAAGATAAAGCAAATAAAATATTAATCAATTCTATTATTGCAAATACCGGATACGCCTTGGGGGCGAGTAGCATTTTGAATTTTATAAATACCTTGTTACAGATGAAAGAGGGACATATCTATCCTACTTTAAATTTGGAGAACCCTGACCCTAAATTCAATTTAAATTTTGTAATGGATAAACCTCTATCTAAAAAAATAAATTTTGCTTTGGTCTGTAGTGATGGCTTTACAGGAGTGAATACAGCTCTGGTAATAGAAAACTTAAATCAAACTCAAGGGGTATAAACTCATACAATGACAGAAAATAGAAGAAAAGTTGTAGTTACAGGGATAGGAATTCTCACCCCTTGGGGGAGAGGAATCAATCTATTCTGGGAGAATCTTTTAGCCGGAAAGCCTGTTTTTAGAGAAGTTTCAGTTAATACTACGCCTCTTCCCTCAAAACTAGGAGGAGAAATATCTGAGTTTAATTATGAAAAGAGCAATCCTTTATTTGAAAGGGGTAATAAATTTTGTAAGTTATCTACGATTGCTGGAGAAGATGCTGTTAAAGATGCCAAGTTATCACCCTCTAAGCAGGACTTCAGTAAGATAGGGATAATTGGAGGCACAGCCCTAGGCCATCCCACAATAAAGCAGTATGGAGATATGATAAACCCTATAAAATCTCAATATATATATTCCCATGTAGCGGTGGGGTTAATATGTGTAAGAAATAAAGTAAAAGGGCCTACTTTTACTATTTGTTCAGGAGAAGCTTCCGGTTCTTATGCTGTGGGATGGGGATTAGAATTTATTCGGTCGGGAAGATGCAATATAGTAATAGCAGGCGCTTCGGATGTCTTATCTCGAACCGCTTATCTTCATTATGCTTCCTTAGAGGAACTTTCTCCCATAGTCGAAGCTGAAGAAAAATGCGTTCCTTTTGATAAGGAAAGAAACGGATTGATTCTATCTGAAGCAGCAGCTTATTTGATATTAGAAGAGGTCGAACATGCTAAAGCAAGGGGAGCCAATATTTACGGAGAAATTGCCGGGTATGGCAGCTCACACGACACGGATTCTTCTTTGGGTGGAATAGACCCTACTGGGAAAGATCTTGAATTAGCTATGGAGTATGCTTTACAAGATAGCCTATTGGACAAAATAGATATTGATGCTATTTATGCTGCCGCCAATGGTAGTAAAAAATTAGATGCCGCAGAAGCAACTTCCATAAAGAATTTATTTAGAAATAGACTTAAGGATGTATCAGTAAGTAGTATAAAATCAATAGCAGGGGAGTCTTTGAGTGCTGGAGGAATTTTGAATATTATCGCTGCTTTATTTACAATTAACCAGGACATTATCATACCTATAGTTGGTTTTGAAAAAGCAGACCAAGGATTAGATTTAAATTATGTATCTAATTCCCCAAGAAGAGCTGAAATAAAAAAAGTCATGTGTAATTCGGTTTCCTATGGAGGGAATAACGTCTCCTTAATTGTTAGAGGAATTTAAAAAATCTATAAGATGGAAGTTAACCAGATGTTAGTTTTTTTTATATTTTCTTATGCGATAATTATATTGTTAATTTTACTAGGACAATTTATCTGGTTCTCCTTGGCAGGGACTGTCCTTTTTGGTAGTTTTGTTTTAATACAACTTTTAAAGACCCGGAAATTTATGTATCCCACTAGTCTCCCAACATTTTTTAGTTGTTTTGGCCTTTTAATAGGATCACTTATAATACCTCCGGAAGCTCTTTATCCTTATACTGGTTCTTTTTTTTATGCTGGTTTTGGCTTAATATTTCTTATTTCCCTAATTTTTAAAACTCCCTATTCACTTCTTTATTTTTCTAAAGGAGGCAAGGTAATCCGTAGTAAAACTATTCTTCATTATATTGTTACTTCTTTATGGGTGTTCACTTTTGGGATTAGTTTATATTTAAGTATAGCTTTAATGCCAAATACTTGGTATATTCTTGCTCCAATTTTAGTAGTTTTCTTTGGATTTGTGTTTAATAATTGGTTGATTCCTCGCTTGATTTTATATTTTGAATCTACAAGGGATCTTATGGAAAACGAAAATATTTCCACAGTACAAAAATCGATGGAAGGAATGATTAAATACTTTAAGCCAGACGCTGTTCCGGGCCTGAAAACGGTGATTCAATATGAAATAGAAGGGGAAAATGGAGGTAGTTGGTATGTGGAGATAAGAAACAGACAGTGCTCCCTCTACGCAGGAGAATATGACAATCCCGACCTAAAAATACATACTGAAGTTAGTACTTGGTTATCTATTGCTAAGGGGAAAATTTCGGGAGAGAAAGCATTCATGGAGGGGAAATTAAAAGCTAAAGGAAACACAGAAATTTTGATGCAACACGAAGATATTTTTGATAGAAAAAGTCATTTGAACAACAGGCAGAAAGAAAATGCTAATTAAAGATTTTTTGCAAATCGATCCAATAGAGGTAAGTGATAAAATTGTAAATTTTATCAGACAGAAAGTAGAGGCTTTTGAGAGGGACGGAATAATTGTAGGACTCTCCGGCGGTTTAGATTCTTCATGTGTTGCTGGTTTGTCAGTAAAAGCAGTGGGCAAAGATAATGTTTATGGCCTTATTATGCCCGAAAAAGACAGCAGTAAAGAAAGTGCAGAATATGCTGAGATGCTTGCAAACCAAATAGAAATAAGGACCCAAGTCATAGACCATGCTCCTATCTTGGAAAAATGGAATTTATATAATTTGCTTTCTAAACAAGATTGGGAAATGGGAAAAGCAGCTTTTGCTCATAAAAGAGATATTCAAGGCGAAAGTGCGTTTGCGCGCTATATGAGTGTACAAAAAGGGATCAAACCAAAAAGACTTAGAAAATTATTTGCATATATGAATATGAAACATAGAATTAGAACGGTAACTCTCTATTATTATGGAGAACAACTAAATTATCTTGTAATAGGTACTTCGAATAAATCTGAGGCATTGACGGGTTGGTTCGTGAAATATGGTGATTCAGCAAGAGATATAATGCCTATTAGGGGACTTTATAAAACTCAAATAAAAGCTCTTTCTAAGTATCTTAATGTACCTCAACCAATATTAGAAAGAGAACCTATGCCGGACTTCTTTCCTGGTTTGAAGGACAACTTTGTGTTTGAGATGAGCTGTGAACAGCTTGATTCCGTGCTCATTGGGATTGAAAAAGGTGTCCCCAGCAAGCTGATAATGGAGGAAACTGGAGTTAGTATTTATACTATTGAATCAATAAAAAAGCTCACGGAGATTACCAATCATAAAAGGTCTTTACCTGAGGTTCCAACCTCATTTTAAAACTAGAAAAACGGAGGGATTTGAATGTTCATAAAAGACTTTTTGCAGATAGATCCAAAAGATATTAGTGAAAAGATTACAGAATTTATGAAGGAAAAAGTAGAAGCCTTTGACCGAGAAGGCGTAATTATGGGACTCTCAGGAGGAATTGATTCTTCTTGTGTAGCAGTACTAGCAGTAAAAGCCTTGGGACCTGACAAAGTATTTGGCCTTCTTATGCCTGAGCAGGATAGCAGCAAAGAGAGTGTAGAATACGCCAATCTTCTTGCACGCGAATTAGGAATAAAAACACAACTCATAGATCATAGGCCAATTTTAGAAAAGTGGGGTATTTATGACCTACTTTCTAATCAAGAATGGGAAATGGCAAAAGCAGCTTTTACCTTCAGAAGGGGACCAGAAGCTCAAAATGTTTTTATGAGAGCACAACTTGGAATTAAACCTAAAAGACTCAGAAAATTATTTGCATATATAAATATAAAACATCGGGTAAGAAGCATCACTCATTATTATTATGCAGAACAAATGAATTATCTAGTTGCAGGAACAACGAATAAATCAACCAATCTCACAGGACTTACTGTAAAGTACGGTGGAGTTGCAGATATAATGCCCCTTAAAAATCTTTATAAAACTCAAATCAAAGTTCTTTCTGAATTTATTGGTGTTCCTCGTCCTATTCTTGAGAGGGCTCCTTCTCCTGATTTATTTCCTGGTTTCACAGATTTATCTGTGCTAGGTATGGAATTTGATCAACTTGATATCATATTAGTAGGGCTTGAAAGAGGTGTTCCTAGAAAATTAATAGTGAAAGAAGCAGGGATAACCGAAGACGACGTTGAACGGATAAGTGAGCTCATAATGCTTACGGAACATAAAAGGAATCTGCCAGAAGTACCAGTTTTGTATTAATAATTTATCAGAAGGAGATTATAATATGATTACAAATGTTAAAGAAGCAATGGAGGGAATGATTAAAACTTATGATAGAGAGGCCGTGAAAACATGGGAAGGAACG
>JAOUJR010000362.1 GCA_029883145.1 Nitrospirota bacterium | reverse complement strand
TATAACATTTTATCAGTATATTGGAATCAAAATATGCTATATCCATACAAATAGTGGCTCCCCCTCATACGTCTATCTCAATGAGGCGCAAATACCTTTAAGGTTTGCATTTTCCCAAATCGGAAAGCCAGTGTTTTTCGGATTCTGGCTTCCACTCACTTTAAACTTTGAAAATATGTTATAAAAAAGTTTGAAATTGGGGACGTTCCCCAAGATACCACCCTATAAGGTGATAAATCAAGGAATATCCCTTGCACCTAGGAATTAGATTCAACTATTTTGTAAAGGACTCTAATTTCAGACAGTATTTAGAACGCTTTAATTTTCTTATCGTTTTTTCTTGGATTTGCCTTATTCTCTCACGCGTAACCTTGTATTGCTGGCCAACCTCTTCTAGAGTATGTTCGTTGCCATCTCCCAACCCAAATCTCATTTTTAAAATGTTAGCTTCCCTCTGGGTGTGAGTTTTTAGCGCTTCCTCAATTTTCTCTTTCAAATCAATATGAATGATCTCATCTGTTGGCGAAGGGATCCCCTTATCCTCGATAAAATCATACAGATGACTTTCCTCTCCTTCTCCTATTGGCGTCTCAAGTGAGAGAGGTATCTGGGCAATTTTCATGATTTTTTGTACTTTACTTGTGGGCATATGCATCTTTTTCGCAATCTCTTCACATGTTGGTTCTCTGCCTTTTTCAAGCACAAAGCTTTTTGACACTCTATTTAACCTGTTTATGATTTCGTACATATGCACAGGGATTCTTATCGTCCTAGCCTGATCCGCAATTGCACGTGATATTGCTTGTCTTATCCACCAATGCGCATAAGTTGAAAATTTATACCCCCTTTGGTATTCAAATCTATCCACTGCTGTCATCAAGCCTATGTTTCCTTCCTGGATTAAATCTAGAAACTGGACTCCGTAGTTGCTGTATTTCCCGGCAATGGAAAACACGAGTCTTAAGTTAGAGGTGACAAGTTCTTTTTTTGCTCGATCGCAGATCTGCTTTCCTTTGGCGATGGTTTGCAGTGTTTTTTTTAATCCCTGAGAATTAAGACCGGATTCATTGTTGTATACTCTTAGAAGCTCATCGATTTTTTTGATCCTAAGTTTGAGTTCATCTTCTGCATTCTTACCCTTCGCTTTTAGGAGAGAGGCTCTCAACTCTTGTTTACTTTTTTCTAATGCATCGATGACCTTTAGCTTTTCATGGAGACTCTCAATAATCTTTTCTCTATAAGGAGAGCGGATATCAAGTTCCCTGATGAGGCGGCTCATTTTGATAATGAGACGCCCACGTCCAAAAGTATATTTCTTTGATGCAGGGATTTTTTCCAATTGGGTGCTTAACTTTCTTATCTCATTGATCTTTGCTAGAATCCTCTCCTTTTTTTTCTCGAGTTTTCCTGTTGAGGATTCATTCTCGATGGAATTGAACACAGCTTGGACGGTTTCATCGTCTTCATTTAGTTCCTCTTCCAATGAAAGAATTTCATTGTGAAGAAATTGTGTTTTTGAAAGGGCTTTAATAGTTATCTCTTCTCCTCTTTCAATTTCCTTTGCTACGAGTATTTCTCCCTCTCTTGTTAGCAGCGGAATGTTACCCATCTCTCTCATGTAAAATCTGACAGGATCCGATGTTTGCCCTACTCCGTCGAAAGAAACGATAGGCGACTTTCCTCTTCTCAAGTGGACTTTCCTTTGTTTATCCAGAACTTTTTTCCTCTGGCTATCCACTGCCATGTTCAATACTCCAATACGAAAAGAACTAAATTATTAATGCTCTTAATAATCCTTCTAGTTTACGCTATATTTCTTCTTTTTCTTTTTTCTCTCTTTCTTTTCTCTCTCTCTTCTTTTCTCTATCCTTTCTTTCCTTTCTCTCATATTTTTTCATTCATTATTCCTTTTTGGAATTTAACAGTTGAAAACAATCCCTTATATTCCACTTAGGATCTCTCTACATATCAAGGGAGGCCGGTAATAGAACTGCCTGATATCAGCAAACAATCACGAAGATAAATCAGGCATCTTTCAGACAGAGTTTTCCCCTTTTTTGACCGGAATAATAGGTGTAATTACGAATTTTTAGGTGCAAATGAGCAAGCCAGGCAATCCCTAAATATGCTTTAATGCAAAATTTGATTATAATATTGAATGTCTGAGTGCCTCTTATCAGTAGCGTCTGCCCCCACCAAATCCACCTCTGTTGAAACCTCCTCCACCTCGGCGGTCATCACTACGAGGGCGCGCCTCGTTGACCTTAAGAGTGTTCCCCTTCAAATCTTTGCCATCAAGCCCTGAGATCGCGGACTGGGCTTCGCGACTGTTCGGCATCTCCACAAAAGCGAATCCCCTCGAATCGCCAGTATACTTGTCTTTTATGATTTTGACAGATGTGACCTGCCCAAAGGCTTCAAAAGCCTGCCGCACATCATCTTCAGTGGCCTCCCGTAATAAATTGCCTACATAAATATTCATTCTGACTTCCTTTTAATATTGGAATTTTG
>JAOUJR010000040.1 GCA_029883145.1 Nitrospirota bacterium | reverse complement strand
GATTTATTAAATCAAAGATAAATTTTCAAGATATTGTTTACGGGAAAAAGAAGTTGATAATGAAGGTTGCCATGTCAAGTGAAATCAACACCCTGGGGCATTATCTCAATAACATCTCAGAAAAGGACAGACATACGAGGGACTTTACTTTAAATAGCCTTATCAGTGCAATAATTGAAGTCATTGCATGTTTCCCTGTATACAGGACATACATTAATACTTGGATAATAAAGGATAAGGACCGCCAGTATATAGAGCTTGCTGTATCAAAGGCTAAGAGAAAGAATCCTTCCATAAGTGAATCTATTTTTGATTTCCTTAAAGATGTCCTTTTGCTCAAGTTTCCCGATAATTTTGGGGATAATGATAAAAAGGAATGGCTTGATTTTGTTATGAGGTTCCAGCAGATTACAGGTCCTATTATGGCAAAAGGTCTTGAGGATACGGCTTTTTATGTTTATAATCGCCTTGTTTCTCTCAACGAAGTAAGTGGTAACCCAGAAAGGTTTGGTACCCCAGTCGAAACCTTTCATGGGAAAAACATAGAGAGATATAAATTCTGGCCGCATGCTCTCATTGCTACCTCCACTCATGACTCAAAAAGAAGTGAAGATGTGAGGGCAAGGATAAATGTCCTTTCAGAGATTCCAGAAATGTGGAAGGAGTGCCTGAAAAAGTGGAATCAGATGAATAAAAAAAAGAGAATTATTGTTGATGCTCAGGTTGTCCCTAATCGCAACGAAGAGTATTTTCTGTATCAAACCCTTCTCGGGGCTTGGCCGCTTGGTCAGATGGATGTAGCTGAAAACGAGTTTTTTAAAAAAAGGATTAAAGACTATATGTTGAAGTCATTAAGGGAAGCCAAGGTCAATACAAGCTGGATAAATTCTAATACACTTTATGAGGATGCCGTTATGACGTTTATTGATGCAATTATGAAGGATACGGATGACAACCAGTTTATAAAAGATTTTAAAGCATTTCAGAAGATGATTTCGCATTATGGAATGTATAATTCACTCTCACAGACATTGCTTAAAATAGCCTCACCGGGTGTTCCTGATTTTTATCAGGGGACAGAAATGTGGAATTTTAGCCTTGTTGACCCGGATAATCGCAGGTCTGTTGATTACGGGATAAGAATAAGGATATTGGAAGAGTTGAAAAGGCGTGAAGCAAAGGATGTGCTATCAGAGCTTACAAGGGAGTTGACAGTTAATAAAAATAATGGAGAGATAAAACTCTATCTGATATATAAAGCCCTGAACTACCGTAAGGAAAAGAGGGAACTGTTTGAAAAGGGAGAATATATAACCATAGAAACCATGGGAGAAAAGGCTGATAATGTTTGCACGTTTGCGAGGAGATTAGGAAATCTGACAACATTGGTTGTTGCTCCCAGATTTTTTACAAGACTTATAAAAAAGCCTGATGATCTACCCTTTGGCATGGAAGTATGGAAGGATTCATTTATTGTGGTATCCTTTGAAGAAGCTGGTGTACGATATCGTAATATCTTTACTGGAGAGATGCTCACAACTAAAAACTACAAAGACTCTACCGCCCTCCTTCTTTCTGAAATTTTTGCGCATTTTCCTGTGGCTTTGCTGGAAAGGGTTGTTTAGATTGAAAAATTACAAGGAGGCATAATGACAAATCCAAAAGTTCTTGCATTTATTATTGCGGGAGGCAAAGGAGAACGACTTTTTCCTTTAACAGCATTCCGTTCCAAACCATCGGTACCTTTTGGCGGGAGATACAGGATAGTAGACTTTGTGTTAAGCAATCTTATTAATTCGCACATTTACTCTATATATCTTCTCGTGCAATACAAATCTCAATCTCTTATCGAGCATGTGAGACAGAACTGGGTTTTGTCTTCTGTAATAAAAGACCATTTTGTAACTGTTGTGCCTCCACAGATGCAAATGGGACCGGAATGGTTCAAGGGCACAGCAGATGCTATTTTCCAGAATATAAGTCTTATCAAACAACACAATCCGGAGCTTGTTATTATATTCGGAGCTGATCACATTTACAGAATGGATATCCGTCAGATGATAGATTACCATCTTGAACGGGATGCATTTGTTACTGTTGCTGCAAGGCCTGTTCCTATTGAACAAGCCTCTTCTTTTGGAGTTATCATGACCGACAGTGAAAAACGGATTATCGGCTTTCAGGAGAAACCAAAAAAGCCTATTCCGCTTCCTGATGATCCTTCAAAAGTTTATGCTTCAATGGGGAATTATATATTTAACAGGAGCACACTGTTAGAATCACTCTCAAAAGCTCAAAGGAAAAAACAGCATGATTTTGGCGCCCATGTGATACCGGATTTGATTGAAACGGGTAGATTATTTGCCTATGACTTTGCAACAAATATAGTTCCCGGGACTAAACCATATGAAGAGAAGGGATACTGGAGAGATGTGGGAACAATATCTTCTTATTTTGAAGCTCATATGGAGATGTTGGGTGAGGCCCCCTTGTTTGAAGTGGACAATCCATTGTGGCCTATTCATCCCTCATCATATGAGGGCCCGGCAACAAAGATATTGAAAGCTGACATAAGGAACAGCATAATTGCGGAAGGAGCTTTTATAAATAGAGCAAAAATAGTCAATTCTGTTATCCGTCGGGGAGTGATAATTGAAGGCGGTGTGACTGTTGAGGAGTGCATTATTATGGATCATGCAATACTTAAAAAAGGTTGTAGTCTCAAAAGGGTCATTGTGGATAAATTAAATATGATAAATGAAAACGAACAATTCGGTTTTGATCCTGATAAAGACCGGTTTCGTTGTCATTTAGACTCTTCCGGAATAGCGATTATTCCGAGAAGAGGTAAGCCGATAAAATCTTTGAGATAACAGCTTGATAATTGTAATTTGGAAAAATTAACGAACAATTTTTTGTTATGAACAAAATTACTCTAAGAAAAGAAATTCATGATAAGATCAGCGATATCAAAGAGGCTGACATCGTTGTTGGTATCCCGAGCTATAACAATGCGCGCACTATTAGCCATGTGGTAAGGGCAGTAAAAGCTGGCTTCGCAAAGTATTTTCCTGACAAAAAAACAGTTCTTATTAATTCCGATGGTGGCTCTACTGATGGCACTATTGAGGTTGTTCAAAATACGACTATTGAGGATTTCCAATCTATCCTCCTTTATCACAGGGTTGAGCCTTTTAAAATAGCAACACCTTATCTTGGCATCCCGGGAAAAGGGAGTGCCTTCAGAACCATATTTGAGATTGCGAGTGCCCTTAATGCAAAAGCATGCGCTGTGGTGGACTCTGATCTGAGGAGTATTACACCTGAGTGGATCGAACTTCTCATTAAACCCATCATAGAAGGTAATTTTGACTATGTTGCACCTCTTTACCATAGACATAAATATGATGGCACAATAACCAACAGCATTATCTATCCCATAACCAGGGCTTTATATGGCAAGCGAGTAAGGCAACCGATAGGAGGAGATTTTGGTTTCTCTGGCAAGCTGGCGAATTTTTATCTGACCAAAGGTGTCTGGGAAACAGATGTTGCAAGGTACGGAATTGATATATGGATGACCACTACAGCAATTGCTAATAATTTTAGAGTCTGCCAGTCATTTTTAGGTGCAAAGATTCATGACCCAAAAGACCCCGGCGCTGATTTAAGCGAAATGCTTTATCAGGTGTTAGGGTCAACTTTTGACCTTATGGAGACATACCAGGATGTGTGGAAGAAAGTAACTATTTCTCAACCTGTACTCACGTGCGGCTTCCAGTATGCCGTTGGACTTGAACCTGTGTTGGTTAATCTTGACAGGATGATCGATAAATTCAGGCTTGGAGTAAAAGAACTGATGGAAATATGGAAAGGCTTACTTTCCCAGGAAATTATAGATTTTCTCCACAGGGTAGAGGAGCTACCGAAGGAGGAATTCTACATTCCTGATGATATATGGGTTGAAATTATTTATAGTTTTGCGACAGCAGCACACAAGAAGATAATAAATAAAGAACATCTTCTAAGATCCATTACTCCACTCTATATAGGAAGAACTGCTTCATTTGTAATAGAGACATGGAATAGTGATGCTTCTGAAGTAGAAGAAAAGATCGAGCAGTTGTGCAAAATGTTTGAGGACAAAAAGTCTTTCCTCATAGAAAACTGGGGTTAAAGAAAGGGGGCATAGCATGAGTAATTTTTTACAGAAAGTAATCATTGAACCGTTTGACAAGTTTTTAGATAAGGTGTTGCACTTCCTCCCGAATCTTCTCAGCGCTGTTCTGATATTACTATCAGGTATTGTCCTCGGCGTAATTCTCAAAGCTATATTCTTGAGAATTTTCCGTGCAATAAGGCTCGATAAATTCTCAGAGCGATATGGGGTAGTTGAGATATTACAAAAAGGCGGAGTAAAAGAACCTGTGTCTCTCATCATTTCACGACTCATCGGGTGGATTACCATAATCAGTTTCTTAATCATATCTCTTCGTTCTTTAAATGTACCCGCAATAGAGCGGATACTCGAAAGATTTATTCTTTATTTACCAAATGTCTTTGTCGCTGCGATTATCCTTTTCTTCGGATATCTTTTGAGCAACTTTATCGGACGAGCTGCTTTAATCGCTGCTGTCAATGCAGGGATGAAGATATCTGGTTTGATTGGAAGGTTCGCTAAGCTGGCTGTTTTTCTGCTTTCTGTAACTATGGCACTTGAGCAACTTGGCATAGGAAGGGGGACGATAGTCATTGCCTTTGCAATAATTTTTGGAGGTATTGTCTTTGCTCTTTCTCTTGCCTTTGGTCTTGGTGGAAAGGATATTGCCAAAGATTATCTCGAAAAAAAGATGAAAGATGAAGAAAAAAAGGACGAAATCAGCCATCTCTGAACCGGTAAAAAAATTTTACTGAAAGAGTTCCGGGCTCTTTTATTTTCAAAATATCTTAGAGAATGTCATAATAGTCATACAACTCATCACTTCAAAAGGGGGTGCTAATATGTTCTCATTAACGTCTCGCAGACATAAGCTCTTGTTATTTTCTGTTGTTCTTTCCATAGCATTATTTTCTGTCTTTACGCAAGCAGATGCTGAAAAAGGGCTTTCATCCGGTGAAACTCTCTACGTGCCAGTTTATTCGAATGTGTATTCAGGTCCTAAAGCCAATCCTCTCCAACTTGCAACAATGTTGAGCATACATAATATAGACCCAAAATATGCCATTACCATAGTGAAGGCTGATTATTACGATTCAAATGGTAATCTTGTAGAGAGCTATGTGAAAAAACCAATAAAACTTAAACCATTTGTTCACACCTTTTTTTACCTTAAAGAATATGATGTAAGAGGGGGACCTGGTGCAAATTTCATTGTGAAATGGAGTGCAGAGAAAAAAGTCAACCAGCCTGTTGTCGAGGCACTCATGCTTGACTCAAAAACAGGGATATCTTTTTCATCCTCAGGTCAGATAATTACCGAACACGCGGACTGAGGCATGAGTGAAATGATATTTTTAGTTTCGCATGAATTTAAACTTACTCTCTGGATACAAAAAGATCACGAGGTTATTGAACCCTTTTGCATCGTGGACATTTCTTAAGGGCACTTAACAGATCTGACACCATTGCTGAAAAATCAAGCATAAATTATGCTACCATAACCTATGGAATTCGAAGTTTTAAAATCATTAGTTATTATTTTTGGAACTTCTGCGCTGGTAGTGTTCGTGCTCCATAAGTTGAAGATACCCACTGTTGTCGGTTTTCTTGTTGCAGGAATTCTTATCGGTCCATACGGCATAAGGATAATCGAAGATATACAATCCATAGAAATGCTGGCAGAAATTGGTGTCATACTTCTCCTCTTTACTATCGGTATTGAATTCTCGTTAGCAAAGCTTATCAGGATAAAAAAGGCTGTCATCGGTGGCGGCAGTATTCAGGTTCTGCTTACGATAATCCTGTCAGCTATCGCTGCATATTTCGTAACGGAAAACACCAACAAATCTATTTTCTTTGGTTTTCTTATTGCCTTAAGCAGCACTGCAATTGTATTGAAAATGCTCAGTGAAAAAGGCGAGACAGATTCTCCCCATGGGCGCATAATGGTTGGCATACTCATTTTTCAGGACATCTGTGTTGTGCCGCTTATGCTCCTTATCCCAACTCTGTCTGGAGAAGGGATAGACGTTATAGATATAGCAGTAAAAATCGGAAAGGCAATAATGATTATAGCAGCTGTTCTCCTCAGTGCACGGTGGATAGTCCCTAACCTTCTTCATCAAGTTGTGCACACAAGGAGCCGTGAGCTTTTCATCATTACCATTATGCTCCTTTGCCTTGGCATCGCACTTCTCACCTCACAGTTTGGCCTCTCCCTTGCCCTTGGAGCCTTTTTAGCCGGTCTTATCATATCGGAATCAGAGTATGCACATCAGGCAATGTCTGACATACTGCCGTTCAAGGAAAGCTTCATAGGTTTATTTTTTGTTTCTGTAGGAATGCTTATGAATGTGGGGTATGTATTTGATAATTATACGAAGGTAGCTATTGCTGTTCTGTTGATATTAGGACTTAAGATACTTACAGGGATGTTCTCTGCCCTGATGGTAGGAAGCCCCCTCAGGACTTCTATTCATACTGGTCTTGGCCTTGCCCAGATAGGTGAATTTTCTTTTGTGCTTGCTGTCGCAGGAAAGGCATCAGGACTGATAACGGAGGATCTCTATCAGGTTTTTCTTTCGTCTTCTGTCGTAACAATGATAATGACCCCCTTTATGGTGAAGGCTGCGCCTTCTGTGTCTGGCTGGATAGCATCGAGGCATTTGTTGAAAAGACTGAGCAGACTTAAAGATATTTCGGAGAAAGAAGGGTTTCCAAGAAAAAGACAAGGGCATGTCATAATTATCGGTTTCGGTTTAAATGGAAGGAACCTGGCTAAAGTATTAAAGGAAGCTGAAGTGCCTTATGTCGCGCTCGAAATGAACAACGATACGGTCCGAGAGATGAAGAAAAGAGGAGAGCCAATATATTATGGCGATGGGACAAGCAGAGAGATACTCCATAAATTAGGTATTAAAAGGGCAAGGCTGCTGGTGGTAGCAATATCCGATCCGGCTTCTACGAGAGCAATAGTTACCACCGCGAGGAATGAAAACCAGGATATCCACATCATCGTGAGAACGAGATACATTGTCGAGGTTGAAGATCTTAAAAAACTCGGTGCTAATGAAGTTATCCCGGAAGAATTTGAGACCTCCGTAGAGGTATTCTCGCGGGTGCTCCATCATTATCATATTCCTCGAAATGTGATAAATGAATACGTAGAAAATATCAGAAACGACAACTATAGGGTTCTCAGGACTATAGAACTCCCGAGGAAAAGTCTTGCAGAGAGATATAAGTTCCTCAAAGGGATAGAGACGGAGACCTTTCTGTTGAAAGAAGATTCTCATGTAGATGGACATTCTATAAAGGAACTTCGTCTCAGATCTGTGACAGGTGTAACAATACTTGCTGTTCAGCGCGGAGACGAGATACATCACAATCCAAAACCAGATTTTGTTTTACGGAAAGGTGACATTATTTTGTTGATAGGGAAAAGAGAAGATATTTTTCAGGCTATGGAATACTTTGAGTCTGATAAATTTCTTGTTGAGAAGTATCACAGATAATCTTTCTAAAGGTGATTAAATGCTTCTCTGGCTCGGATTTATTATCTGTACAGCTTTAATTGTATATTCTGGTTCAAAACTCTCAAAGTACGGTGACATCATCGCTGAAAAGACCGGACTGGGAAGGGTATGGGTAGGAGTGGTTTTCATGGCATCAGTCACATCACTTCCAGAACTTGTCACTGGAATAAGCTCTGTTACTTACGCAGGGGTTCCAGATATTGCGGTGGGTGATGTGCTTGGAAGTTGTGTGTTCAATATGCTTATCCTTGCTTTTTTAGATGTTGTGTATCGTCCGATGCCCATATTTGCGAAAGCTCATCATGGACACATACTTTCTGCAGGATTTGGGATAGTTCTTTTAAGTATAGTTATCGTAAGCTTATTTTTAAAAGACAATATTCTTCCTTTGGGATGGATTGGACCATATAGTTTATTGTTCGTTGTTATTTATTTTATTTCTATGAGGTTGATCTATCTTTATGAAAAGAGAAAGATTGATGTGTTTAAAAGGCAAATGACGATTGAATTACAATATGAAGACATTTCAACAAAGACTGCTATTTTGAATTACAGTATTAATGCATTTATTGTTATTATTGCTGCCATTTTTTTGCCAAAAATAGGTGAGGGTATTGCAGAAACCACAGGGCTTGGCCAGACTTTTGTGGGCAATATTTTTATTGCTATTTCGACATCCCTTCCTGAAATAGTAGTATCAACGGCGGCTGTTAAGATGGGTGCTATTAACCTTGCAATAGGAAATCTATTTGGGAGCAATATTTTTAACATATTAATTCTTGCTATTGACGACATCTTTTTTATCAAAGGACCTATTCTTTCCTTTGTTAATGCGAATCATATCATCTCAGCCCTCTCTGCTATTGCAATGACAACTATTGCTGTTATTGGCTTAACCTACAGGACAGAAAAAAGATTATTATTTTTAGCATGGGATTCTCTTGGTATAGTGCTGATTTATGTAACCAACCTGATGTTGTTGTATATGATGAGATAAAGAGTTAAGAAGATGGTTTGGCATAAAAAGGAAGTAAATGAGGTCATTGCGGATTTAGGCTCGTCCCTTCAGGGTCTCTCTCGAGAAGAAGCACAAAAGCGATTTACGCAATACGGTCCAAATGAGTTAAAGGAGAAGGCAAAGAAGACACCTTTCATAATGTTCCTTGAACAGTTCAAGGACTTCATGATCCTCGTCCTTATTGCAGCAGCGATTGTATCAGGAATTATCGGAGAACTGAAAGACACAATAGCCATAGTAGTCATAGTTATCCTTAACGCCGTTATCGGTTTTGTTCAGGAGTACAGGGCAGAAAAGGCGGTGGCGGCTCTGAAAAAGATGGCAACACCTACTGCAACTGTTATGAGAGATAGGATTCCTGCTGAGATCTCTGCTTCACGACTCGTTCCCGGTGATGTGGTGGTTCTTGAAGCAGGAAAGGTCGTACCGGCCGACATGAGGCTTGTGGAGGCTGCACAATTAAAGGTGGAAGAAGCAGCTCTCACCGGCGAGTCCGTAAACGTGGGGAAAGGCATAGAAGCGCTCCCTGATGAAAGGCTTCCCCTTGGAGATAGAAAAAACATGGTTTACAAGGGTACTGCAATTTCTTACGGAAGAGGTATGGGGATTGTTGTAGCGACTGGCATGGATACCGAACTTGGCAGAATCGCTACAATGCTCCAGGAAGAGGAGGAAGTGAAAACACCTCTCCAGAAAAGGCTTGCATGGTTCGGACAAAAACTGGCTATTGCAGTTTTAATAATATGTGGCATTATTTTTGGTATTGGCCTTATGAGAGGCGAACCTCCTCTATTGATGCTTCTCACAGCCATCTCCCTTGCTGTTGCTGCAATACCTGAAGCCCTTCCGGCTGTGGTAACTATCTCCCTTGCTCTTGGAGCACGAAAAATGGTGAAGCAGAATGCCCTGATAAGAAAACTTCCGGCTGTAGAAACCCTCGGCTCTGTAACATATATCTGTTCCGACAAAACAGGCACGCTTACATTAAATAAGATGACCGTTGTTGAGCTATACGCAGATGGACAAATGGTAAAGAGTCAGGAATTGCATTCACCGTCATCGGACATCGATCAACAGCCAAAGACTTTTTACCATGAAACTGCGGACAATCGACTATCAACAATCGATTATCTCCTGAGTGCATTGGCATTAAACAATGATGCTCAATTGGACATTGAGGGAGCTCTTATTGGTGATCCGACAGAAACAGCACTGTACAGTATTGCTGAGGAAAAAGGGTTTGATAGAAAGGAAATTGAAAAGGAATTCCCGAGAGTTGATGAAATCCCCTTTGATTCTGAGAGAAAGTGCATGACAACGGTTCACAGGATACAGGATACAAGATACAAGATACAGGAAGAAAAAAGTCATGCGT